>JAJYQH010000040.1 GCA_021794705.1 Actinomycetes bacterium
AGAGCCTCGTGCGATGGGTCAGCGGCAAGCTCTCGTCGTCGCGGCACGAGCAGAAGGACCGGCAGAAGGCGAGCATGGCCGCCCGCGTGCAGAGCGTCGCCCAGCGGGCGTCCGACGGCATGCACCTCGCCGCGGAGAACACCCGTCACGCCGCCGACGCGACCCGCCACCGAATGACCAGCGCGCTGCACCGCGAGGGGGGTGACAGTGGCAGCCAAGCCTAATCGGGGTCGCTACACGTCGAAGACGAACCTCGTCGCGCGCACGGCCGCGCAGATGCTCCTGCTCAAGCCCGTGGTCTGGCGGATGGTGCAGGTCAACGTGCACGGCACCGAGCACCTCGGCACGGTCGAGGGACCGTTCATCGCGGTCGCCAACCACTCGAGTCATCTCGACGCCGCGCTGGTCTTCGGCTCGATGCCGCGGCGCCTCAGTCAGAACATGGCCACCGGCGCCGCCGCCGACTACTTCTTCGACAAGTGGTGGAAGGCCGCCCCCACGTCCCTCTTCTTCAACGCCTTCCCGATCGAGCGCGGCACCCGGGCGCGCAAGGGGATGGAGACCGAGCTGCAGAACCCGCGCGCCCGGCGGGGCCTCGCCGGGCAACTGCTGAGCGACGGCGTCCCGCTGCTGATCTTTCCCGAGGGCACCCGCTCGCGCACGGGCGCGATGGGACCGTTCGTGCCGGGTGCCGCGGCCCTGAGCATCTCCCGCAACGTGCCGGTGATCCCGGTGGCCCTGGTCGGGGCGTTCGCCGCCTGGCCCTACCAGCAGTCCACCCCGCCGCGGGGACGCCCGCCCGTGCACATCGCCTACGGCCGGCCGATGATCCCCCAGCCCGGCGAGATCGCGCACACCTTCAACGAGCGGATCCGCCGCCAGGTCATCGAACTGCACGACAGCACGGCGACCGCCTACGGCATGCCCACGCTGGCCGAGTACGCCCGCACCCTGGCCATCGAAAAGGCCCGGCGCGCGGTCGGCACCGGCGACGCCGCGGCGTCTGCACCCCCGACCGTCGAGACCTCGGTGACCCCGGTTCTCGACACCACCCCGCCGGAGCCTTCGGCCGGGACCACCCCCACCGACGCCCCTGACATCTGATTGATCGAGCGTTGATCCGAGGAGTAGCACCGTGAGCACAGCACCGCAGTCGTCGATGACCGCGCGCGAGGTCAAGCACCAGAAGTGGTGGGGATGGGGCGAGGAGGGCATCTCCTGGAGCCACGCCGACAAGCCGAAGTTCGCGCCGTTCGTGATGGACAAGCTCGGCGTCGACGTCAACCTTCCCGCCCCCGGGGCCGACCCGCTCAGCAGCTTCGACGTGCCGGCGTCCCGGCTCGGCGATGAGCTGCGCGCCGAACTCGAGCGCCTCATCGGCGCCGCCAATGTCGTCACCGACGACGAGTTGCGGGTGGTGCACGCCTACGGGAAGGGCGTTCGCGACCTGGTCCGGGTGCGGCGCGGTCAGTTCGGGCGCCTCCCCGATGCCGTCGTCTACCCGGGCGGCGAGGCGGACGTCGTGGCGATCGTCGACGCGGTGGTGGCGGCCGACGGCGTCCTCATCCCCTACGGCGGCGGCTCGAACATCGTCGCCGCCCTCGAGGCACTCCCCGACGAGCAGCGCCAGGTGATCAGCATCGACCTCGGCCGGATGAACAAGGTGCTCGAGATCGACGAACAGGCGGGGCTGGCCCGCATCCAGGCCGGCGTCCTCGGCCCCGACATGGAGGACCAGCTCAACGCGAAGGGGTGGACCCTCGGCCACTTCCCCGACTCGTTCATCTGGTCGACCCTCGGCGGCTGGATCGCCACCCGCAGCTCGGGCGCGCAGAGCGACAAGTACGGCGACATCTCCGACATCACCCGGGGGCTGCGGGTCGTGCTCCCCGGTCAGGTGGTGGCGCTTCGTCCGCTGCCGTCGAGCTCCACCGGACCCAGCGTGCGCGAGATGATCATCGGCTCGGAGGGGCGCCTCGGCGTCATCACCGAGGCGTGGGTGAACGTGCACCGGCTCGCGGAGGTCCGCGAGATCCAGGCCTACTTCTTCCCCGACTACGACTCCGGGCTCAAGGCGGCCGAACAGGTGATGAGTTCGGGAGCGAACCCGATGCTGCTGCGCGTGTCGGACGCCAACGAGACCGAGTTCTCGATGGCCAACGGCAAGCAGTCGAGCAAGGTCGGGCACCTCATGAGCCAGGCCATCCAGCAGGTGATGCTGCGCAAGGGCTGGGACCTCACCAAGATCTGCCTCTCGTTCATCGGTTACGAGGGCACCACCGCGCACGTGCGCTACACGAAGAGCCTGGTCGGCAAGATCGTTCGCGCCAACGGCGGCATGGCCGTCGGGAAGGGCCCCGGCACGCTGTACGACCAGAAGAAGTTCGACATCCCCTACATCCGCGACTTCCTGCTCGACCGCGGCATCCCCGCCGACGTGAGCGAGACGTCCACGCCGTGGAGCAAGGTGAAGGAGATCCACGACGAGACGGTGCAGCGGGCCCAGGAGGCCTTCGACGCCACCGGACACCGCGGCTTCATCATGTGCCACCTCTCGCACAGCTACCACTCGGGCGCCTGCCAGTACTTCACCTTCGCCATCGCCGACAGCACCGAGTCGAACCTGCACAGCTACGACACCGTGAAGCGGGCCATCCAGCAGTCGTTCATGGACCACGGCGGCACGGTCTCGCACCACCACGGCGTCGGTGAGGAGCACTCGCCGTGGATGGACCAGGACATCTCCCCGGCCGGGGTCTGGGTGCAGTCGAAGCTGTTCGAGGCGGTCGACCCGGGCCGCCACCTCAACCCGGGCAAGATCGTGCACGAGGGCCGGCCGGGAATCTCCACCAACAGCGAGGACGCCTGACCCATGAGTGACCTGCGGTGATCGTAGGAGTCGTCGGATGGACGGTCGTCGTGGTGGCGGCCGTCCTCGTCGGTCTGGCCAAGACCGCCCTGCCCGGAAGCGGCATCCTGCCGGTCGCCCTCGTCGCCACGGTGCTGCCCGCGAAGGCGTCCACCGGGATCGTGCTGCTCATGCTCATCGTCGGCGACCTCGCGGCGATCACCGTCTACCGGCGCGACGCCGACGTCGGGGCGCTCAAGCGGCTGCTGCCGGCCGTCCTCGTCGGGGTCGCCCTCGGCGGTGGCTACCTCTCCTTCGCGTCCGACCTCGCGACCAAGCGGACCATCGGGGTGATCCTGCTCGCCATGGTGATCTGGACGGTCATCCGGCGGATGCTGTCGAAGCGGCCCAACCCGCACCACGGCGACGAGTCGACGATCCATCCCGTGCGGCGGGCCTTCTACGGCAGCCTCGCCGGCTTCACCACCATGGTCGCCAACGCCGGAGGGCCGGTGACGAGCATCTACATGCTGTCGGCCGGTTTCGACGTGATCCGCTTCCTCGGCACCACCGCCTGGTTCTACTTCGCGGTCAACCTCATCAAGGTGCCGGTCGCCGTCGCCGTGGGCAGCGTC
>JAJYQH010000307.1 GCA_021794705.1 Actinomycetes bacterium
TGAGGACATGCAGGGCAGCACCCGGATCACCGACGACGACCCCCAGGGCGCGGCGTTCGACGCCCAGTGGGACGGCCGGTTCGTCCATCCGGTGCGGGAGGCGCTGGAGGCCTACCGCGACGAGGACCGTTCGATCGCCGAGGTCGCCGACGCCGTCTCGGTGATCTATCACGGCGACGCCTTCCACCGGGTCATCTACACCGAGAGCCACGACGAGGTGGCCAACGGCAGGTCGCGGGTGGTCACCGAGATCGGCCCGCACGACGAGCACGGCTGGTGGTCGCAGAAGCGATCGACGCTCGGCGCGGCCCTGGTGTTCACCTCACCCGGGGTCCCGATGCTGTTCCAGGGCCAGGAGTTCCTCCAGGGCGGCTGGTTCCGCGACGACACCCCCGTCGACTGGCACCTGGACCCCGAGTTCCACGGCATCGTGCACCTCTACAGCGATCTCATCGACCTGCGGCGGGACTGGAACAGCGTCTCGCGGGGACTCAAGGGTCAGGGCATCAACGTCTTCCACCGCAACGACCGGGCCAAGGTCATGGCGTTCCACCGGTGGATGACGGGCGGCCCGCACGACGACGTCGTCGTGGCGGCCAACCTCTCCGACGAGTCGTTCGCCGAGTACCGCCTGGGTTTCCCCGCCATCGGACGCTGGCGGCTCCGCTTCAACAGCGACGCGTCGGTCTACTCCGACGACTTCGGCGACTTCCCGAGCTTCGACGTCGAGGCGTCGCCCGACGGATACGACGGCTTGCCGGCGTCCGGTACGTTCGGGATCGGGCCCTACACCGTCCTCATCTACACCCGCGAGGGGTGAGGCGCACCCGCTCGGACGCCGGCGTCCGCCGGCGTATCGCTGTGGGCAGAACCGGACCACTTGGTTCAACCTGCAACTATGCGCTATGCTTTTGCTTGAAAGTTCAACTTCATCCCCGACCCTCAGGAGAACCAGATGACCTCCCTGTCCGACCTGTCCGGCACCTACGTCCTCGACCCCGCCCACTCGAGCATCGGCTTCGTCGCCCGCCACGCCGTCGTCACCAAGGTGCGCGGCAGCTTCAACGAGCTCGAGGGCGTTGCCGTCATCGACGGGAGCAACCTCGCCGCCTCCACCGTCAACGTCAGCCTCAAGACCTCCTCGGTCGACACCCGGCAGAAGGACCGCGACGCGCACCTGCGCAGCGGCGACTTCTTCGACGCCGACACCTACCCGAACATCACCTTCGCCTCCACCTCGGTGAAGCAGGTGTCCGACGACGAGCTCGAGGTGACCGGCGACCTCACCATCAAGGACGTCACCCGCCCGATCACCCTGCCCCTCACCTACACCGGCAGCGCGACCGACCCGTTCGGCAACCAGCGCGCGGGCTTCGAGGGCTCGGTGCAGGTCAACCGCAAGGACTGGGGCCTCACCTGGAACGCCGCGCTCGAGACCGGCGGCGTGCTCGTGAGCGAGAAGGTCACCCTCGAGTTCGACCTCTCCACCATCAAGCAGGCCTGACCCGGGCCCAGCAGTCCGTGGCGCCCGCGCCTCCCGTGCCCCTGAGGGCCGCGGGGACGCGGGCGCTGTGGCGTTCGGGGCACACTGGAGGTGGAGTGTCCAACCCGGAATTCCCGCCCGTGAGGAGGCGTTGAGAAGACATGTTGAATCCCAGCAGCCTGTACGAATTCCTTGCCTCCCCGGAGCCGGTGCGCCCGGGCGTGCTGCTCGTCGGTGTCGAGGGGTTCATGGACGCCGGTCACACCGTGCGCCTGCTGTCCGATCACCTGCTCGACACCAGCACCCCTGAACACCTCGTCTCGTTCGACGTCGACCAGGTGTACGACTACCGGGGCCGGCGTCCCTCGATCGTGTTCGACACCAACAAGTTCGAGGACTTCCAGCGTCCCCGGCTCGACCTCTACCGACTCACCGACCGCGACGGGCGGGTCTACTACCTGCTCCGCGGCGCCGAGCCCGACTTCCAGTGGGAGCGCGTCTCCGCCGCCGTGTTCGAGCTGATCCGCACCCTCGGCGTCACCGAGACGATCTCCTGGCACGGCGTGCCGATGGCGGTGCCGCACACCCGGCCCATCGGGCACAGCCTCAACGCCACCGACGAGACCCTCATCGACGGTGCGGTGAGCCCCTTCGGCCGGGTGCAGATCCCGTCGAGCTTCGCTCAGATGCTGCAACTGCGGCTCGGCGAGGCCGGGCACAAGGCGGTGGGCGTCGTCGTGCACGTGCCGCACTACCTGTCCGACAACGACTTCCCGGACGCCGCCCTCACCGCGCTCAACGCGATCCAGGACGCCGGCGACCTCAACCTGCCGAACGACGCCCTCGTCTCGGCCGTGAGCGACTCGCGGCTGGCCATCGCCGAGGCGATCCGCGAGAACCCGCAGGTCACCGAGATCGTCCAGGCGATCGAGGGCCAGTACGACGAGTTCGTCCGTAACCGGCAGGCCCAGGGCATCGCGGGGCCGGAGCCGATCGTGCCCACGGCCGAGGAGCTGGGCGCCGAGTTCGAGGAGTACCTCAAGACCATCGACGGCACCGACCAGCAGGAGTGACGCGTTCTCGTCCCAGTCGAGCACGTTGGCCAGGTCATCGTCCCAGTTGCGGGTCGCTGGTGAGGGGGCCGGCGTTCTCGAGTCGGCCGGCCAGGACACGGATGAGCTGGGGGTCTGCTGACGAGGTGAGGGTGAGGTCGTACCAGCCGCCCTCGGTCGGGACGACCACGGTCCTCGCCTGACCCGGGTTGAGAGAGAGCGTCTGGGTGCCCTGGCCGTAGGCGTCGCTCAGCGTGAGCCGGGTCCGCGTGGAGCCGGCGTTCTCGATCCGGAACCGGGCGTGGGCGGCCGCGCCGTCCGCCGTGACCCCCACACGGATGTCCGCCGCGGTCGTGGTGCCCGCAAGCCGCCTGTACCACCCGTTCGGGCCGTGCATGTGCACGTCGTACTGGGGGCTGAGGGACCAGGACGCTTCGAGGTTGGCGCCTGCACCGATCGTGTACGAGTACGGGCCGGCGGCCAGCTCGTTGGAGCGGACCTGGACGTGGGCGCCGGCGGTTCCGTGGTTTGCCCAGTGCGCGGTGAGCGTGCCGTCGGCGACGGCCGCGTCGACCTCGAGCGCGTAGCCCAGGGCGCGGGACGGGCGGGTGCCCTTCTCCTGCTGCGGCATGACGTTGGTCGCGGGAGGCGTGGGCACGTAGCTGGGGTGGCGGTTCTGGTCCGCGGGCTTGTACCCGGCGGTGTCGGGCAGTGCGGGTACAGCCCCGCCCTTGGCCGAGAAGTCGAAGGCGCTGGTGAGGTCGCCGCAGACGGCGCGGCGCCACGGCGTGATGTTCGGCGACGCGACCCCGAAGCGGGCCTCGAGGAAGCGGACGACCGAGGTGTGGTCGAAGGTCTCCGAGCACACCCAGCCGCCCATGCTCCATGGAGAGACGACGATCATCGGGACCCGGACGCCGAGGCCGAATTGGTCCGGGACGTC
>JAJYQH010000054.1 GCA_021794705.1 Actinomycetes bacterium
GGGATCGGCGGGGTCGCCGACCAGCGGGTCGGGGGAGAGGAACCGGCCGAGCTGTGGCGAGTACCAGCGGGCACCGAGCAGCACCAGCCCGTGGCCGAGGTCCTGTCCGGTCGCGAACCCCTGCCGCGCCGCTGCCGAGCCGGTGCGGGTGAGCACCCGGCCGTAGGGGTCGTAGGTGAGCCGCAGGTACTCGGCGCCGGCGGCGTCCGTGAGCAGCACCAGCGAGCTGAGGTGGTCGTAGTGCAGCCAGGTGAGCGTGCCCGCGTCGTCCCGGGCGACGATGCGGTCGCCGTCACTGATCTGCACGATCGTCCGGCCGTCCTCGATCCGGATCAACGGATCGGGGCTCAGCCCCACCCGGGCGGGCACGCCGGGGGCCGAGGTGACCCGTCGCACGAGCGAGCCGCCCGCGCTGTAGGTGAACGTGTCCGTCCCGCCGGCCGACAGGGAGATGACGCCGAGGCGCCCCTCGGCGTCGAACGTGTTCGACCCCCACGGCGCCGACACGATCTGCCCGCGGTCGTCGTAGCCGTAGGTGTCCCCGCCGACGCTCGTGACGCAGCTCGCGGGGGCGCCGTGTTCGCCGTAGCGGTAGGGCCCGGACGCCGCCGAGGTGAGGTTGAACCCGTCGTCGTACGCGTAGCTGAGCGTCCCGCCCGCACCGGACGCCGACACGAGCCGGTAGCGGTCGTCGTAGGTGTAGGTCCAGGCGAGCCCGGCGTCCGGGCTGGTCAGTGAGGTGACGTTCCCCACCCGGTCGTGGACGAACCCGGTCTGCCGGAGGGTCCCGGCCGGTCCGGTGAGCGCGGACGCCGTCCGCCAGCCCGTGAGCGCGTCGTGGTCGTCGGTCTCCACCGTGCCGTTGTGGTTGGCGATCCGGACGCGGCGCCCGGCGACGTCGTAGTCGATGGCGTCGATGACGCCGCTGATCGAGCGCAACTGGCCGAGCGCGGTGTAGGCGTAGGCCGCCACCCGGCCGCCCGGGTAGGTGACGTGGTCGATGAGTCCGTCGGCACGGTAGCCGAGGGCGAGCGTCACCGCTCCGTTGCCGGTCGGGGTCATCGTCTTGGTGCTGATCCGGCCGCGTTCGTCGTAGTCGAACACGGTCGACCCGCCCTCGTCGTCGACCCGCACCAGCCGACCGCCGAGCGTGTGCAGCCCGGCGTCGGCGGGTGCCGGCCCGGGGGTGTCGTGGTAGACGAACGTGGCGACCGGCGCGGAGCCGGCGGTGTCGTGGCGCACGGCGGTGGGGCGACGAGCCAGGTCATAGGACCGGAACACCCGGGCGGTGCCGGTGCGGGACTCGACGAGGTCGCCGGAGGGGTCGAGCACGAGCACCTGGGTGACCTCGGGCCGGGTGATCCGCAGCGGGCGACCGAGCAGGTCGATGTCGAAGCGCACCGAGGCGCCGAGGGCGTCGACGTGCTCGATGATGTCGCCCTTGATGTCGTGGCGGTCGGTCGTGCTGACCGTGCGCCCGTCGGCCACCAGATCGACGCGTTCCACCTTGCCGGCAGGGCTGACGTACCGCCGGGTCAGTGCCCCCGCATGGGGAGCGCCCGGGTCGGTGCGGGTCTGCTCGGCGTCGCGTTCCTCCACCATGCCGGGCAGGTACGTGACGGTCGCGAGCCGGCCGTCGGGCTGCCTGGTCGACACCACGCGCCCGAGGGCGTCGTAGTGGAGTTCCACGTAGGGCGTCCCGGACGGCGGCGGGGCGTAGGCGGCGTCCGCGGCCCGGTAGGGAAGGTACGAGCGCACGGTGAGACCGCGGGCCCCGTACTCCTTGGCGTCGGCGACGATCTCGCCGGTCTCGTCGGCGAGGCGCTGCTGGAGCATCCTCCCGGTGCCGTCGAAGAACTGGCGCTGCTGCCGTCTCGGCTGAGCCGCCGCGGTCGACGTGGTCTCCGTGACGACGATCGGAGACGACCCGGTGGCGTAGGCCAGCGCCCGCGTCGGCTCCGCCTCGGTGTCGCCCGGCTCGATCGTGGCCGTGTGCCGGGCCAGCGCGTCGAAACGTGCCTCCGTGCGGGCCCCGGAGGGATCGACCATCGCCGTCGCCTGGTAGCTGCGCAGGTCGAACTCGGCGGTGAGTCGGTTCCCGACCGGGTCGACGACCTCGGCGGGATAGCAGTCGGAAGGGTCCATGAGCACGGTGTTGACCCCGCCGTTGCTGCCCGTGATGCGGCCGTGCACGCCGGCGGCGTCCACGGTGCGCTGGTAGGCGCCGAGGTCGACCCACCACCCGTCGGCCCCCGCCGGCCGGGTGTAGCCGGCGGCGGCGAAGTCGGGGAGGTCGGCGCCGTAGACCGAGGCCGCCAGGGTGTCGGGGATCGCGAGGGCGGCGCGGTGGGTCACCAGGCCCTGCGCCCCGACCTGGCCGTTGGGCAGGCCGTCGTAGTCGGTGCGCAGGTCGGAGAGGACGGAGCCGGTGCCGTCGTGCTGGACGACCCGGGAGATCCGCTGCCGGAACCGCCCTGAGGGGTCGGCGGCGTACTCGGTGTCGGTGTGCAGTTCCTGGAGTGGCGTCGCGGACACGGCGTCGAAGGACTGTTCGATGGCTGAGGTGACGTTGCCGTCGGGGGTCCAGGCGGTCTGCTGGGTGACGATCCGGCTGACGGGCTGGGCCTGGCCCTCGAAGACCGAGCGGGTGGAACCGACCAGCCGTGGCGTGACGGTGTCCGGGTGGGCGCCGTCGTCGACCCGCCACTGCTGCTCGAAGCGGTCGAACAGATATCCGTCGTCCCCCGCGCGGTCCTGGCGCAGGAGGCGTCCGCGGATCGCGCGTGCGCGCACCCGGTCGTCCTGGGTCGCCGGTTCGCTGCCGTCGGGCAGCAGCCCGGTGTGGAACCAGTGCGTGGTGACGAGGGTGTCGACCCAGGCGTCGCCGAGGTCCCGGCTGGTCACCCGGCCGAATCCGCACACCTCCCGGAGTGTGCCGTCGTAGCGGCCCTCGTGGTAGGCGTACTCGGTCGCGCTCACCGCCCCGGACGCCGCGTCGCTGACGGTGACGCCGGAGACCACGGGAAGCACCACCGGCAGGCGGGTCGACCACGGCGTGCCGGCCGCCCGGTCGCGCTCGGCCTCGAGCGTGGTCGTGCTCCAGGTGATCGCGGTGGAGCGGCCGGTGCCGTTGTCGATCCGGGAGAGCAGGCTGGCCTGGCTGCCTCCGAGTAGATCGATGGTGAACCACCGTCCGCGGCCGGACGGCAGGGTGGCCGTCCAGCACACCGAGGGGGTGCCGCGTCCGGCGAGGTCGGCGACCCGCAGGGCCGACATCGCCCCGGTGGGCAGGTGCCGCACGACCCGGGGCGGCTCGAAGCCCGCGCCGCTGCGGTTGGGCCAGCAGGTGAGGGTTCCGCCGGCCAGGTGGACGATGTCCGCGCACCCGTCGCCGTCGATGTCGACGACGAGCACGGTGGCGGGGTCGCAGTCGTAGGGGAGC
>JAJYQH010000030.1 GCA_021794705.1 Actinomycetes bacterium
GCATGGCCGGCCACACCGCGCACGCCGTGCTCGACGGCCTCGGGCTCACCCTCGTCGGGCTCTACCTCGACCTCGACGGCACCTTCCCCAACCACCAGCCCAACCCGCTCATCCCCGAGAACCTGCGGGACGCCCAGCGGGCGGTGCGGGAGCAGGGCGCCGATCTGGCTCTGGTCTTCGACGGCGACGCCGACCGGTGTTTCATCATCGACGAGCGCGGCGAGGTCGTCACCCCCTCGATCGTCACGGCCCTCATCGCCCGCTCCGAGCTCGGCCGCGAGCCGGGGGCGACCGTCGTCGTCAACTCGATCACGTCGCACACCGTCGCGGAGGTGGTCGCCGAGAGCGGCGGCACCACCGTGGTCTCCCGTGTCGGGCACACCTACGTCAAGGCGAAGATGGCCGAGCACCGGGCGATCTTCGGCGGCGAACACTCCGCCCACTACTACTTCCGTGACTTCTGGGGCGCCGACACCGGCATGCTGGCCGCCCTGCACGTGCTGTCGCTGCTCGGGCACAGCGACCTGTCGATGTCGCAGCTCGTGCACCAGTTCGAGCGCTACCACAACTCCGGCGAGATCAACTTCGTCGTCGACGACGCCGCCGCTTCGATGCGCGCGGTCGCCTCGGCCTTCGAGGGCCGCGGCAGCGCCGACTGGGGCGACGGGCTCACGGTGTCCGGGGACGCCGCGGAGCGCGGTCCCTGGTGGTTCAACCTGCGCCCCAGCAACACCGAGCCGCTGCTCCGGCTGAACGTCGAGGCGAAGGACCCCGAGGTGATGGCGGCGGTTCGCGACGACGTCGCCGCGCTGGTGCGCGCCGGCACCCGCCGCGACGAGGTGCCGGTCGCCTGACCCCCGCGTGGCCCCGGCGCGCCGGCGGCGCACGCGCACTGAGAGACAATGGCCGCGGGACCCGTCGCGTCCGGCGGGTCGGAAACGAGGAATCGCATGAGTGAAACGATGGACCTGTCACCCGAGTTCCTGGAGATCGCGGCCTGCCCGGCCTGCCACAGCAAGTTCGCGGTCGACTACGACAGCCAGGAGCTCGTGTGCGCCTCCCCGGCGTGCGGTCTCGCCTACCCGGTTCGCGACGGGATCCCGGTGCTGCTGATCGACGAGGCCCGGCGTCCCGGCGAGCAGCGGAGCTGACCATGCCGGACGCCGGCGGGTTCGACGATGCGCGGCTCGAGGACCCCGTCGCGCTGGCCGCGGCCGACGGCCAACTGCGCTGGATCGCCTCCACGGGCGCCCGCATCCGGATGACCGCCGCCGGGATGACCGCCGCGGGCACCGCCCAGGGCCTGCTGGGGTCCTTCGACGCCGGACGCCGCCCGCGCGGCGTGATCGTCGTCGGCGGCGAGTCCCGGCTGATCCGCGCGGTGCTCGAGCCGGTGTGCCCCGTGCCGCTGGTCGCCTGGCCGTTCGACTCGCTGCCCGGGTGGGTGGGTCCGCTCGACCTCGTCGTGGTGCTCGCCTCGACCGGGTCGCACCCTGGGCTCCAGTCGATCGTCTCCGAGGCGCGCCGTCGCGGCGCCCGGTTGCTCGTGGCCGCGGCTCCCGACTCCCCGGTGGCCGAGCAGGCGGCGTCCCGGTCGACGCTGCTGCTGCCGGTCACCATCCGCGACCCGCTCGCCACGGCCGTGTGCATGCTCGAGTGGTTGCACGCGCTCGACCTCGGGCCGGTGGTGCGCCCGGAGGTCGTGGCCCAGGCGGTGGACGCCGTCGCCGAGCAGTGCTCGCCGCACGTCGACCTCGCCCACAACCCCGCGAAGGACCTCGCGCTCGGGCTCGCCGACGCGCTCCCGCTCGTGTGGGGCGGCTCGGTGCTGTCCGCCCGGGCCAGCCGACGGATCGCCGAGGCGCTGCGCCTCGCCGGTGGCCGGCCCGCCCTGGCCGCGGACGCCAGTGACCTCGCCCCGCTCGTCGAGGCGGCCCACCCGCGCGACCCGTTCGCCGACCCCGTCGACGGGCCCGACGAACCCACCCGTCCGGTGCTGGTGCTGCTCGACGAGGACTCCGACAGCCCGTCCGTGCGCCGCGACCGTGGCATGCTGGCTGCTCTGGCCGCCGCCCACGACGTGCGGGTGTGCGTCGTCCGCGGCGACGGCGGCGGCCGTCCGGTGGCCACCTACGCCGCGCTGCTCGTGCACGGGCTGTTCGGGGCGGCTTACCTCGCCATCGGGCTCGGACGAGCGGAAGGACGAGATGAGTTCTGACCAGGCCCATGAGGGCTCCAGCCGGGTGGCCGTGCTGGCGGCGATGACCGCCAACCTCGCGATCGCGCTGACCAAGTTCCTCGCCTGGCTGCTCACCGGGGCTTCGTCGATGCTCGCCGAGTCGATCCACTCGGTCGCCGACACGGCCAACCAGGTGCTGCTGCTGTGGGGTGGGCGGCACGCGACGCAGAAGCCGGACGCCGAGCACCCGTTCGGCTACGGCGGGGCCCGCTACGTGAGCGCCTTTCTCGTGGCGGTGATCCTGTTCAGCGTCGGCGGGGTCTCGGCCCTGTTCGAGGCGTACGGCAAGTGGCGCCAGGCCCGCTCGGGCGCGCCCGACGAACTGCTCGACTCCCGCTGGTGGTGGGTCCCGCTCGTGGTTCTGGTGCTCGCTGCCGTGGCCGAGACCACCAGCCTGCGCACCGCGATGCGCGAGTCCAACCCCAACCGGCGGGGCATGCCGTGGCACCGGTTCATCCGGGCCACCAAGGCGCCCGAGCTGCCGGTCGTCCTGCTGGAGGACTCAGCGGCGCTCGTCGGCCTCATCTTCGCCCTGTTCGGGGTCGGCATGACGCTGCTGACCCGTGACCCGATCTTCGACGTCATCGGCACCGCGCTCATCGGCCTGTTGCTCATCGCGGTGGCGATCACCCTCGGCATCGAGATCCGCAGCCTGCTCATCGGCGAGTCGGCCTCGCCGCAGGCCGTGGCGAGGATGACCGAGGCGATCGTCGGGAGCCCCGGCGTCGAGCGGATCATCCATCTCAAGACCATGCACATCGGGCCGGAGGAGGTGCTGCTGGCCGCGAAGATCGCGGTCGAGCCGACCGAGTCGGCCCGGCGGGTCGCCGAAATCATCGACGGGGCCGAGGTCCGCATCCGCGCGGCGGAACCCCGTGTCAGCGCCCTCTACCTCGAGCCCGACATCTACCGGGAGGACTACCGGCCGGCCGCACCGGCCGACGAGTGAGCAGGTGGCCCCGGGCGGGCGGTGGCGGATAGGGTCCGAGCCATGAGTGAACTGCGACGGGTGCTCGTGCTCAACGGCGTCAACCTCGGGCGGCTCGGACGCCGGGAGCCCCAGATCTACGGGTCGGTCACCCACGACGAGTTGGTGGAGCACCTCGTCGGCACCGGTGCGGGACTCGGGCTGGACGTCGACGTGCGGCAGACCGACCACGAGGGCGAACTGGTCACCTGGTTGCACG
>JAJYQH010000231.1 GCA_021794705.1 Actinomycetes bacterium
TACCGGCGCCACTTCGCCGAGTCGCTCACCGGGCTGGTGCCCGGCACGGCCGAGATCCTCGCCGACCTGGACGCGACCGGCGTCCGCCTGGTCGGGCTCACCAACTGGTCGGCCGAAACCTTCCCGCAGGCGCTGCAGAAGTTCCCCGACGTGTTCGCCCTCTTCGACGACGTCGTCGTGTCGGGGGCCGAGGGCCTCGTCAAACCCGACCCGCGGATCTTCGACGCCCTGGCGGAGCGGCTCGGACACGGTCTGGCCGGCGTCTTCTACGTCGACGACTCGGCCGAGAACGTCGCCGCGGCCGAGAGGGCGGGGATGGACGCCGTGAGGTTCACCGACGCCCCCGACCTGCGCCGGCAGCTCCGAACGCGGGGACTCATCCGCTGACGGCCTTGCCTTGTGCAACACTTGCAAAGTGCAAGATCTGATCGAAACCTCCACCGGGCCCACCGGCTCCAGCGGCAATTCCGACATCCTCGCGTTCCAGCTCGCCACCCGCGACCTCGTCGACCTCGCCACGAGGAGCGTCGACGCTGCCGCGCCGGGCGTGTCCCTGCCCCAGATGCGGCTCATGTTCGCGCTGTCCGACTCCGGCCCCATCCCATCGAGCACCCTGGCGAGGAGCGTCGGCGTCTCACCGTCATCGGTGACGCGGATGGTCGACCGCCTCGTGCGGGCCGGCCTCGTCGACCGCCGGGAGAACACCGGCAACCGGTCGATGGTGACGCTGACGCTCACGGACGCCGGCGGCGAGCTGGTCTGCCGGGTGCTCGCCTGGCGGCACGCGGAATGGGAGCGTTTGCTGTCGACGATCCCCCCGGACGACCGGCAGGTCGCGGCCCGGGTGCTGGGGGCGATCCACGAGGCGGTCGCCGGCCTGCCGGCGTCCGTGCAGCGCGGAGGGCTGCCGTTGTGAGCGCCCCCTCCGACGCCCTCGAGGGCCGGAGCGGCCTGCTGCAGCGACGCCAGCGCCCGGTGCTGGGCGACTTCGCCGTCGACCACCGGATGGTGATCGTGGCGCTGTTGGCCCTTCCCATCGGCGCGCTCGCCGGACTCGCCGCGTGGGTGCTGTTGCGGCTCATCGGCCTGGTCACCAACCTGGTCTTCTTCCACCGGGTCGCCACGGCCCTCGTCGCGCCCGGCTCCGCCCACGACCGGTGGTGGCTCATCCTGCTCGCCCCCGTCGTCGGCGGCCTCATCGTGGGTCTCATGGCGCGGTTCGGCTCGGAGAAGATCCGCGGGCACGGCATGCCCGAGGCGATCGAGGCGATCCTCACCGGTGGCAGCCGGGTCTCGCCCAAGGTGACCGTGCTCAAGCCCATCTCCGCGGCCGTGAGCATCGGCACCGGCGGTCCGTTCGGCGCGGAGGGGCCGATCATCATGACGGGCGGGGCACTCGGCTCGCTCGTCGCGCAGCTGCTCCGCCTCACCGCCGACGAGCGCAAGGCGCTGCTGGTGGCCGGCGCGGCGGCCGGCATGGCCGCGACCTTCAACTCACCCCTCGCGTCGGTGCTGCTGGCCGTCGAGCTGCTGCTGTTCGAGTGGCGGCCGCGGAGTTTCGTCCCCGTGGTGGCCGCCGTCGGCGTCGCCACCGTGCTCCGGGGCTACCTCCTCGGCGGGGGACCGGTCTTCGGCGTCCCCCAGGTGCCCATCCACCTGGACCCCACGATCAACGCCCTCGCCGTCGTCTGCGGGCTCACCGGTGGCCTGCTCGCCCTCGGCGCCACCTGGCTCGTCTACAAGGCGGAGGACGCCTTCCACCGGCTGCCCATCCACTGGATGTGGTGGCCGGCCATCGGCGGGGTGATCATCGGGCTCGGCGGGCTCGTGGAGCCCAAGGCGCTCGGGGTGGGCTACGACGTCATCGGGTCGCTGCTCACCGGGCGCGCGACCCTGTCGCTGATCCTCGGCATCCTCGTCGTCAAGACGCTCATCTGGTCGCTGTCGCTGGGCTCCGGCACCTCGGGCGGCGTCCTCGCCCCGATGTTCATGATCGGCGGAGCGCTCGGCGCCCTGGAAGGCACCGCGCTGCCGCACGTGGCACCGGGGTTCTGGGCGATGTGCGGGCTCGCGGCCGTGCTCGGCGGGGTCATGCGGTCACCGCTCACCGGTGTCGTGTTCACCCTCGAGCTGACCCATCAGTGGGGTGCCCTGCTTCCCCTGCTCCTCGCCTCGACGGCGGCCTACGCGCTCTCGGTGCTGGTCCTCAAGCGGTCCGTGCTCACCGAGAAGATCGCCCGGCGGGGGCTGCACCTCACCCGCGAGTACTCCACCGACCCGCTGGAGACGTTCTTCGTCCGAGACGTCATGCACCCGGCGTCCGCCGGCACGGACATGACCCTCGAGGTCCGCCCGGACACCACCCTGCGCACCGTCGCCTACCTGTTCGCCGAGCTGGACGTCGCGGAAGCCCGGGTGGTCGACACCGACGGCCTGGTGGTCGGGGTGGTCACCCTGCCGGACCTGCTCCAGGCCCGCCTCCACGACCTCACCGAGGAGCACCACCGGGCGCGCACCCTGCTGGCGTCCGGTCTGCGGCGGCGGGCGACGGAGCCCACGGAGAGCTGACAAGGGGCGGGCTCCCGGCGTCGTCCGCCCGGAGTCCGCCCCCTCGTGCCGGCGGTGTTCAGATGTTGTGGTTCTTGACGATGACCACGGGGCAGGGCGAGGACGCCGCGCACCCCTGGCTCACGGCCCCCAACAGCAGCCCCCGGAACGGGGAGCGGCCCCGCGTGCCGAGCACGAGCAGGTCGGCACCCTGGGCAGCGGCGATGAGGCACTGGCCGGCGTCCCCGTGCACGGTGGTGGTCTCGAGGGGAACCCTGGGCGACGGCGCCACCTGGCTGACCGTGCGCACCAGTTCCTCGCCGGCGACCCGCTCCATCTCGTCCGGGTCGAAGGCACCCGGCACCGCGATCATCGGCAGCTGCCAGGCGTAGACGGCCTGCACCTGCCAGCCCAGCCGCTCGGCGTGGTCGAGCGCCCAGCGGAGGGCGGCGATGGAGTGCGGTGAGCCGTCGACCCCGACGACGATGCGACCGGTGCTCATGCCGAGGCGGCGACGAGTTCCCTGTCGGACGCCCGGGAGAGGCCGATCTCGGTGAGCTCCTCGAGGGAGCGACCCTTCGGCTCGGGCAGGCACACCGCGGTGACGACGAGGCCGAGCAGCGAGACCAGCCCGGCGATCAGTTCGGCACCCCGGATGCCCATCGACGAGGCGAGCATCTGCGGGAAGAGGTAGGCGCCGATGAAGGCACCGATCTTGCCGGCCGCGGCGGAGATGCCGTGCCCGGTGGTGCGCACCTCGACCGGGAAGATCTCCGCCGGGTAGACGAAGGTCGTCGTGTTCGGGCCGAACTCGCTGAACAGGTAGCTCATGCCGTACAGCAGCACGAACGCGCCGGCCGCGTGCACGACCCCG
>JAJYQH010000296.1 GCA_021794705.1 Actinomycetes bacterium
CCGGCGATCCCCGGCCCGGCACGGGGATCGTTCGACGTTCTCCACCGACGACGGGGGAAAACGTCGACCGTTGTGCCGCGGGCACCGCGACAGCGTCCGACGGCCGGGCTAGCGTCTGCGGCATGGGTTTCCGCATGCGCCAGTCGATCCGGATCGCGCCCGGCATCCGGCTGAACGTCTCGGCGAAGTCGCTCGGCATCTCCGCGGGCGTGCGCGGCGCCCGCGTCTCGCTCAACTCCCGCACGGGCGTCCGCACCACGGCGTCGCTGCCCGGCACAGGCCTCTCGTACACGACCACGCACGCGGTGCACCCGCCGGCGTCCGGCGGGCGGGGGCCCGCACCGCGTGCCCTGCCCGCGTCCCCTCCGGTGCCGCTGGCCCCGCATCCTGGCCTGTTCGCCCCGCACTGGCACAAGGAGCTGTTCGCGGCCCTCCAGCAGGGACGCACGACCGGTCTGGAGCCGATCGCCGCGCGGCACCCCGAGGCCCGCGCCACCTGCATGGTGCTCGAGGCCCTGTCGCCCGCGACCAGCGACGAGGGGGGACAGCGCGCCGAGCAGATGCTCGGCGAACTGTGGTCGACGGGCTACGACCCCGAATCCGACGAGTTCCTCCGCACCTACGCCCCCGGCTCGACCACCTCGATCCGACTCACGCCGATCCTCGTCGCGACGCTGCCGCTGTCACGCGACGCGATCGGGCTGGCGCTCGCCGAACTGATCCAGGAGACCGGCAACCTCGACGGCGCGATCCAGGTCGTCGAGGGCGTCACGCCGAGCACCTACGCGGCCGTGAGCCTCGCGGACCTGTACTCCGAGGCGGGTCGCTGGAGCGACGTCGTCGCCCTCACCGACGGCGTCCCGAACGGCGACGACTTCTGCACCTACCTGCTCATTCAGCGGGGCGTGGCCTTCCGGCAATCGGGCTTCCTCGACGCCGCCCTCGACAGCCTCAAGGCGGCGCTGGCGCCGCGCTCGCGGATGGTGGCCCTCCGGCACCTGGCCCTCGTCGAGCGGGCCCTCACCTATCGGGCCTCCGGGAAGAAGGCGCTCGCCCGGCGCGACCTCGAGCGCGTCCTCGCCGACGACTCCCAGTATCCGGGCGTCGCCGACCTCCTCGCGCAGCTTGCGGGCTAGCGGAGACGCGCGGCGGGGACACCCGTTGGGGCGTGCTGGCGCGCGCCCGGCTCTCTGCATAGTGGAGCCAGGCATGGCCGACCACGAAGGGAGACGACATGACCACACCCGCCTTTCCCATCCCCCCTGTCGGAGGCGAGGGCAATCCGCTGGGCATCAACGAGGAGGGCGACGCCGCCCGCCGCGAGGCCGAGCAGCAGGAGGAGGCCTCCGAGGAGCCGACCGTGATCAGCCTCGACGAGAGCGAGCGAGCAGCCCGCGGCGAGAGGGCCGAGCCCGACGACGAGTGAGTCGCTCCCGGCGGGTGGGACGCGACTCCCGCCCCACCCGTTCGGGCGTGCTGGCTCGCTGTCGGTGCCCTGCATAGTGGGGGCAGGACTCGCTGTACTCCCGAAAGGAGACGAGATGTCGCACCCCAACTTCCCTCTCATGCCCATGCACCCCGAGGACCACGACCGGGAGGGCCTCGACGACCCCACCGAGGAGGAGGCCGAGGAGATCGAGCAGTCCGAGGAGCAGGAGGAGCAACCGGGCGTCATCACCCTCGAAGAGGAGGACGAAGCCGTCGAGGGAGAGCGCCGCGGCGACTGACGACCCGCCACGACGAGCACCGGACGCCGGGACCCCAGGGTCCCGGCGTCCGGTGCCTATCCGGGGCGACGCCCGGCCGCGACCGGCGGGGGACGTCCGCCCGTTAGTCTGGGCACATGTCGAGCGAGGCGGTGCCCCGGTTCCGGCATGAAGCGCTGGGAGTGATCCTCCAGGTGCGGGGGGACGCCGGCGAGCCCCGGCTGTGCGTCCTGGCCTGGCAGCGTCCACGCGACCCGTTCGCGGGGCTCTGGGCCCTCCCCGGCGGACCGGTCGAGAGGGGCGAGACGATCGAGCAGTGCATCCGGCGCGAGGTGGAGACCCGGCTCGACCTGGCCGCGATGGCGCACATGGAGCAGCTGCGCACCTACAGCCGCCCGGACCGCGACCCGATGCAGCGCACCATCGGCACCGCGTACCTCGGCCTGGTGCCCGCCGACGTCGACGCGCCCCTGCCCGAAACGGCCGGCTGGCTCCCGGTCGGCCGGCTGCCGGGGATGGCGTTCGACCACGCGGAGATGGTCGGCGACGGGGTCGCCCGGATGCGGGCCAAGCTCTCGTACACCAACCTCGCCTTCGCCCTGGCCCCTGCGAGGTTCACCATGGCCACCCTGCGCGACCTCTACTCGGCGGCCCTCGGCTACGAGGTGGAGGCGACCAACCTGCAGCGGGTGCTGACCCGGCGGGGGCAACTCACCCCTACGGGGGAGCGGCATCCGTCGGGACGCTCGGGGGGCAGGCCCGCGGCGGTGTTCCGGTTCGCCGCCCGGAGTCTCGAGATCACCGACCCGTTCGCCACCCTGCGGCCGCACGGTGACCCGTCATGACAAGGGATCGCGCCCGTCGGGGGAAACGGGCGCGATCCGGATCGTGGGGCGGGGGTACCACACAATTCTGGTCGATCGACCCAGTTCCCCCGCGCCGCCAATATACCTCTCCCCGTACGCGGGGCAAACCACCCCGGGCGCGCCGCGCCGAGCCCGCTGCACCCGGCATCCGGCTGCACCCAGCATCGTGAATCCGGGACGAGGGGTGGGCCGCCGCGCCTAGCCTGAAGTATGAGCATCACGATCCACGAAACGTTCCTTCCGCAGACCGACCCGGCCGCGGCGATCGACTTCTACCGCAGGGTGCTCGAGTTCGAGGTGCGGGGCGACGTCGAGAACCACGGGCTGCACTGGATCACGGTGGGCCCGTCGCGGCAGGAGGACATCTCGGTGGTCCTCTACCCGCCGCAGGTGGCTCCCGGGATCACCGACGACGAGCGGCAGATGATCGAGGCGATGATGGAGCGCGGCGCTTATGCCAGCCTCAACCTCGCCACCTCCGACCTCGACGCGGTGTTCGCCCGGCTGCAGGCCGCCGGCGCCGACGTCGTCCAGCCGCCGACCGAGCACCCGTACGGCATCCGCGACTGCGCCGTCCGCGACCCCTCCGGCAACCTGCTCCGGATCCAGCAGCTCCGCTGACTCCCCTCGCGTCAGGGGGTCCGGGCGAGCCGACGCGCCGACTCCCCTGGCACGACCGGCGCCCGGGCCGGCTCGACGACCCGCGTCCGCGGTGGGTGGCTCGGGACGAGCGCCGCGCGCAGCCTCCGCTCGATCGGGCGCTCGTAGACGTGGTAGATCGCCCCGGCGAGCAGCAGTGACGCGCCGCCAGCGGCCAGGTAGACGAGGAATTTCGAGATCCGGT
>JAJYQH010000112.1 GCA_021794705.1 Actinomycetes bacterium
CGAGTCGGCGCTGGCGGCCACCCGGGTGGCCGTCGCTCTCGGCCGCCAGAACCTGCGGCGCGAGCAGCAGGTCGCCGGGGCCGTCGTGCGACAGACCACCCAGCAGAGCACCCCGCTGCTCGGCGTCGCCGCCCTCGTCACCAACCTCACCACCGGCGACGTCAACGAGCAGCTGCAGTGGTCGACCACCCTGTTCGGCACGACCCAGAGCCGGATGGACGCGCTCCGCACGCTCCAGTCTCAGGTCGAACTCGCCCAGCAGGCGCAGGAGGCCGCCCGGGCCCGGGTCGACCGGGCCAAGACCGCCGCCTCGACCCACGTGGTCGAGACCCGAGGGGCCGAGGCCCGGGCCACCGCGCTCGCGGCCGAGCTCTCCGCCCGGGTTCGCGCCACCCTCGAGGCCAAGCGTGAGTTCGAGGCGCAACTGGCCCAGGAATACCGCCGCCAGACCGCGCTCCGCTCCGAGGCATCCTCCGTGGAGGACAAGATCCGGGCGCGGATGGCGCTGCTGGCCAGCGAGGAGTGGGCCGGCTCCCCGGCGTCCGGTGCGCTGCCGCTGCCGGTCGCCGGGCCGATCACCTCCGCCTACGGCATGCGGTTGCACCCGGTCACCCACGACTGGAGCCTGCACGACGGCACCGACTTCGGGGCGGCCTGCGGGACGCCGATCCGCGCGCCCCGCGACGGGGTCGTCGTGGAGGAGTATTTCAACACCGGCTACGGCAACCGGTTGATCGTCGACCACGGGATCATCGACGGGCACTTCCTCACCACCGGCTACAACCACGCGGAGCGCTACGTCGTGCGGGTGGGCGACCGGGTGTCGGCCGGTCAGGTCATCGGCTACGTCGGAACCACCGGCTACTCCACCGGCTGCCACCTGCACCTCATGGCGTGGCAGGACGGCCGGGTCGTCGACCCCATGGCGCGCTGGTTCTGACCGGCGCCCACTCCGCACACCGGGAAAACCGGTCGAGGCGCCCTCGCCGGTCGGGATAGCCTGAGGGCTTCGAACCGGGCCACACCGGTGACACTGCACGGAGGACGCCATGCCGCGCGAGAAGGGCCGCAAGCTCATCGCCCAGAACAAGAAGGCCTTCCACGACTACCACGTGGGCGACCGTTTCGAGGCCGGAATGGTGCTCACCGGCACCGAGGTGAAGTCACTGCGCCAGGGCCGGGCGTCCCTCGTCGACGGCTTCGTCACCATCGACGACGGTGAGGCCTGGCTGCGCAACGCCCACATCCCCGAGTACGAGATGGGCACGTGGAAGAACCACGCGGCCCGCCGCACCCGCAAGCTTCTGCTCAACCGGCGCGAGATCGACAAGCTCGAGCGCGAGGTGTCGCACAGCGGGCGCACCATCGTCCCCCTCGCCGTCTACTTCTCCGACGGGTACGCGAAGATCGAGATCGCCGTCGCCACCGGCAAGCGCGACTGGGACAAGCGCCAGTCGATCGCGGAGCGGGACGCCCGCCGCGACGCCGAACGCGAACTCGCCGAGCGGAATCGACGCCGTACCTGAGGGCGGTCCGGGCGTACGTCACACTGGCGACGTAACCACAGAAGGGTGTCGCGGCCGATGTCCAGATCCGCACGATGGTTCCTGCTCGCCGTCCTCACGCTGGCGGCCTGGACCCTGGCGGCCCCGGCCTGGGGGGGCAGCGCCGACAGCATCGACTCGATGACCGCCGATTTCACGGTGTCCCAGGCCGGCCCGGTGCACGTCACCGAGAGCGTGGTCTACCGCTTCGGCACGGCGTCCGGGCGCCACGGCATCACCTGGACGCTGCTCACCCGCGAGCCGTACGACGACGCGTCCGACGCCGTCTACACCATCAGCAACATCGCCGTGAGCAGCCCCAACGCCTCGGCCGCCGTCCAGACGAGCACCCGGCGGAGCGGCCGCAACCAGTGGCTCACGCTGCGGATCGGTTCCCCCGACCGCACCGTCGCGACGCCCACCGCCAGCTACACGATCAGCTACGACGTGGCCGGGGCCCTGCGTCACTTCTCGGGGTACGACGAGTTCTATTGGGACGTCGTGAGCGAGGACACGCCGGCCATCAGCAACCTCGGCATCACCGTCCACGTGCCGGGGGGCGTCCGCGACGTCTCGTGCTTCAACGGGCCGGTGAAGAGCACGCAGCACTGCACGGGCGCGACGGTGAGCGGGGGAGTCGGCCACTACACGGTCGCGAGCAAGCTGCCGGGCGACGTCGTGAGCATCGGCGCGAAGATCGGTTCCGGTCTCGTCGCCGACCCACGGCCGCACCTCGTGACCCGCGCCGACCACACCGCACGGCAGCTCGCGTCGCTCGCGCGCGTGGCAGGTCCCATCGCGGCCGTCGTCCCGCCGATCCTGGGGGTCATCGCCTGGCGCCGGCGCCGTGACGAGCGGTACGTGGGGCTGCCGCCCGGCGTCGTGCCCGCTGCGGGGCAGGCGTCAGCCGTCGGGCCGAGCACCCGGATGGAGATCCCCGTCGCCTTCGCGCCGCCCCGGCTCACCGTGGCGGAGGCGGGCCTGCTCGAGGACGGGCGCTTCGGGTCGCCCGAACTGGCCGGCACCCTCGTCGACCTGGCAGTCCGGGGGGTCGTGACGCTGGGGGGTGACGAGAGCACCGCGACCGTGCGCCTGCGCCGCTCCGACCTTCCCCTGGCCCCGCACGAGGACGCGCTGCTGGGAGCGGTGTTCGGCGGTCCGGGCAGCAGGTCGCTGTCGGACGCCGGCGTCGAACTGGGCCGCACCGCCGACCTGTCCACGGCCGGTCAGATCTACCGGGCGGAGGCCCGGATGCGCCGCCTCGTGCTCGAGTCGGCCAGGGAAGGACGCTGGTACAAGCGGCTGCCCGGCTTATCAGCCGGCAACCTCGGTGCCCCCGGCTGCCTGCTGCTGCTCGTCGTCGGCATGGCGGTCGCGGTCGGCTGGTCGGCGATGAGCTCAGGGGCCGGGCTGACCGGCGTCCTCAGCCCCACCCTCGTCGTCTGGGTGATCGTCGTGCTGCTGTCGGCAGCGGCCACCGTCGTCGTGGTGCATGCGCGGTCGATCCGGGGCCAACGCAGCGCCGACGGCACGGCGCTCACCGACCAGATCCGCGGCTTCCACACCTACCTCGCCACCGCGGAGGCCGAGCAACTCCGCTTCGAGGAGGGGGAGGACATCTATTCGAAGTACCTCCCCTGGGCGATCATCTTCGGCCTCACCGAGCGCTGGGCGAAGGTGTGCCAGCGGCTGGTGGAGCTCGGACGACTGCCCGACACCCCGCCCACGTGGTACGCGGGCCCGGCCTGGATGTGGAGCCCCTACTGGATCACCGGCCAGGTCGGCCACATCACCACCGCCGCGATGCCGCCAGTCGCCGTGAGCTCCGGCAGCTCGGGCTTCGGCGGCGGGTCGAGCTTCGGCGGCGGCGGGTTCTCGGGCGGAGGCGGGGGCGGCACGAGCATCGGCTCGTGGTGAGTTCAGCGCACGTCGACGAGGTCGCACACGAAGATGAGCGTCTCCCCGGGCGCGATGACGCCGCCCGCGCCCCGGTCGCCGTAGGCGAGGTGGGGAGGGATCACGAGCTGGCGCCGTCCGCCGACCTTCATCCCCTGGATGCCGGTGTCCCAGCCCGGGATCACCCTGCCCGCGCCCAGCGGGAAGCCCAGCGGCCCGCGTCCGAACGAGGAGTCGAACTCCTCGCCGGTCGAGTAGGAGACGCCGACGTAGTGCACGAGCACCGTGTCGCCCGCGGACGCCTCCCGCCCCTCGCCCTCGACGAGGTCGGTGATCTGCAGGTCCTGCGGCGGCGGGCCGTCGGGGCGGTCGACTTCTGGCTTGTCCTGGGTCATGCCCGGAACCCTACCGTCCGCCGTGAAGCGCGTGCCCGCGGTGGCCCGGGGCCGATCCCGGGTCGGGCTGGGGGAGCACCCGATCCCCGTCGGGGAACGAGGGGGCGCACACTGGACACATGTCAACATCCCCGTTCTCCGGTGCGCCGGAGCACCCCAGCCTGGATTGGGCGGTGACGCCCGACCAGCGGGCCCGCGCCGAGGACTACCTGCAGCGCGCCTACGCCGACGGACGCCTGTCGGGTGAGGAATTCGACCACCGCATCGGCATCGCCCTCTCCGCGACCACGCGGCGGGAGCTCAACCAGGCGTTCGAGGGGCTCGCGAGGATCCCGACGACACCAAATCAGTACCGCTCCTCGTACGGCCTGGCCCCCGCCAACCCGTTCTCGAGCGCTGTCGCCCGCAACCCGGAGGCAACGGCGGGCGGGGCCGTCGCGTACTTCAGTGGCGCGATCTTCCCCTTCATCGGGCCGGCCGTCGGTGCGGCCGTCACCCCGGCCGGGTCCCCGGCCCACCGCCAGGCCGCCAAGGCGTTCAACGCCACCCTGTCGGCGACCATCATCGTGGCCGTGCTGTCGGTGCTGCAGCACATGGTCCACCCGCTCAACGCGGTGACCGGCCTGGTGTGGCTGATGTGGTTCGTCTTCATGATCGTCGGCGGCGTCAAGGCCGCCAACGGCGACGACTGGACCAACCCGTTCACCCGGGTGCTGCCCGTACGCCCGCTCAACGACGGCACCCGCCGCCGCGGCTCGCGCCGCTGAGCAGCGGAAACCGGGTCGCGGGAACAGGACGCGACCCGGTAACGTTGTACGACGTGCCGGCCGCTCGCGGTCGGGGACAACTCAACAGGGGGTGACTGGTTTCGACTTGGGACGGTAGTCCCAGGAGAAGCGGGCCGAGGATCCAGACTCAACTCGTTAACGATCGCCTGGAAACCAATAAGTGCCGACAACGCTCGCACTGACTTCGCTCTCGCTGCCTGATCAGTGATCGAAGGGTCAGCCCGGATGTGCCTTCCGTCCGGATCCTGGCCTCATTCAGAAGGCTTGCTTGACGTTCCGCGCTCGGCGGATCGTCCGGGACATTAACCGAGCTGGGCTTGTCTGCAACATGCTGACGTGAGTGCAGGAGCCGAGTAGAACGTGATGTCAGCTGCGCCCGGAGAAGTCCTGGTTCGCCGCTCGAGGACGCGGGTTCAATTCCCGCCACCTCCACCCCGAGGTCAACGCGTCAGAGGCGAAGACTCACGACGGTCCCATCCGCATCAGCGGATGGGACCGTCGTCATGTTCTGGACCGGTTTGGTGATCCCTCTCTCCTCATCGACGATTCTCGGCATTTGCCGTTGTCAGAGGCGAGGTCAGCGGGGATGAGCAGACGTTCGCGACGAGGGGCGGGCCGCCCCTGGCTGTCGCTGGTTCTGGTGCTGGCGACCCTCGCCGCAGTCGCGGTGGCCGACACCGGCACCGCCGCCGCGGCAACGACACCGCGCACGTTCGGCGTCACGCTTCCGGGCGTGCCCACCGATCTCTCGGGGCTGCAAGCCCTCCAGACCGAACTGGGTCACGATGCGCAGACGGTGATGTGGTACCAGGCCTGGTCGTCGGGGACCGGCTTCCCGGCTACCGCGGCGGCGCAGATCGCCGCGTCCGGCGCCACGCCGGAAGTCACCTGGGAGCCGTGGGATCCGTCCGCGGGGGTGGCGCAGCCGAAGTACGCGCTGGCGCGCATCGCCTCCGGCGCCTTCGACAGCTACATCTCGTCGTGGGCCCGGCAGATCCGCGGTTACGGCAAGCCGGTGATCCTCCGCTTCGCCCACGAGATGAACGGGAACTGGTACCCGTGGTCGGAGCAGGTCAACGGAAACCGGCCCGGCGACTACGTCGCGGCGTGGCGGCACGTGCACGCCGTCTTCGACAAGAACACGGTGACGAACGTCACCTGGCTGTGGTCGCCGAACGTCCCCTACGCCGGGTCGACGGATCTCGGCGAGCTGTACCCGGGGGACGCGTCGGTCGACGAGGTGGCGCTCGACGGGTACAACTGGAGCACCCTGCAGACCGGGAGCACCTGGCAGTCGTTCGACCAGGTGTTCGACCCCGGGCTCGCGGCGGTGGAGAGTCTCACCACCCGACCGGTGTCGATCGGCGAGGTCGGCTGCCCCGAGGTGGGCGGCGACAAGCCCGCCTGGATCACCGACATGTTCTCGACGCTGTCGACCCGCACCGACATCCGGGGCTTCGTGTGGTTCGACTACACCAAGGAGACCGACTGGCGGATCGACAGCTCGGCGGGCTCCCTCGACGCGTTCGCCTCCGGCCTGTCCACGTTCCACTGAGCGGAATGCCTAGTGGCAGGAGATTGCCAGGTCTGCATAGGGTCGGATGACCACGAGAGGGGACGCCGGTGAGCGCAGCTGTTGAGCAGGCACGGATCGAGGAGATCGCGTCGCTGGGCCTGCTCGACGCACCCTCCGAGAGCCGCTTCGAGCGCATCGTGCGGCTCGCCTGCCGCATCCTCGACGTGCCGACGGCGCTGGTCACCCTCGTCGCCCAGGACCGGCAGTTCCACGTCGCGGAACAGGGGTTCGGCAGCCGGGAGATCCCACTGTCGCAGTCCTTCTGCCGCTACGTCGTGGACGACGACCGTCCGATGGAGGTGAGCGACGCCCGGCTCGATGAGCGGTTCCGGACCAACCCGTTGGTGACGGGGGACAGGTCCGTCCGGTTCTATGCCGGGCAGCCGCTGCACTCGCCCGGCGGGGTGCCGGTCGGGGCGTTGTGCATTCTCGACACGACGCCGCGCGCGCTCACCGAGGACCAGCGCGAACTGCTCGCCGACCTCGCCGGGCTCGTCCAGGAGGAACTGGGGCGCTCCGAGGAGTTCGACCGCGGCCGCGACGTGCAACTGCAGCTGCTGCCGAAATCCACCCCCGACCTGCCCGGGTACGAGATCGCCGGCGGTGCCGTGCCGGTCGGGCTGATGAGCGGCGACTTCTTCGACTGGTACCCCGTCGGCGACGCCCTGCAGGTCGTCGTCGCCGACGTCATGGGCAAGGGGGCGGGCGCGGCGATCATCGGTGCCGGCGTCCGGGCCGTCATGCGGGGGACCTCGCAGTACAACGAGCTGGACGAGGCGGTGCAGCGGCTGGCGGTGAGCATGGAGTCCGACCTCGCCGAGACCGGAAGCTTCGTGACGATGTTCGCGGCACGTCTCGACCCCGTCCGGCACGAGCTGACCTACGTCGATGCGGGGCACGGCCTGGCCGGGACGGTCACCGCGGCGGGCGAGGCCCGCCTGCTCGACTGCGAGGGCCTGCCGATCGGCACCGTGACGCAGGGAGGGTGGCGGGCGGCGACCCATCGACTGCAACCCGGGGACACCTTCATCTGCCTGAGCGACGGGCTGCTCGATCTGTTCGACGACCTCGACGCCGCGGTCGCCGCCATCCGCCTCACGGCGCTGGAGAGCGGGCATGCGCAGGAGGTCGTCGACCGGGCCAAGGCCTACGCGCGGGGCCACGACGCCGCGGACGACGTGACGATCGTGGCGATCAGGAGAGTGGCGGCATGAGACGCTGGCTGGTGCGGCTGCTGGTGCTGCTGACCCTCACCTTCGGGACCATCTACGTCGGCTGGCGGTGGGTCTTCTCGGTCAACTGGGCCAACTGGTGGATCGGCGTCCCCCTCGTCGTTGCGGAGACCTACAGCCTCATCGACGCGTACCTGTTCGGGCTGACCGTGTGGCGGCTCAGGGTTCGGGGTGAGCCGCCACCCCCGCCGGCCGACGCCACGGTCGACGTCTTCATCACCACCTACAACGAGCCGGTCGAGATGGTGCTCGCCACCGCGCTGGCCGCCCAGCGGATCGGGCACCCGCACGAGACCTGGATCCTCGACGACGGCGCCCGGGAGGACATGCGGGCCGCCGCCGAGGCCCATGGGGTGGGCTACATCACCCGGAGCGAGGATTGGCAGAACCGGCCGCGGCACGCCAAGGCGGGCAACCTCAACAACGCCCTGTTCCTCACCCACGGGGAGTTCATGCTCATCCTGGACGCCGACCAGGTGCCCGACCCGCTGATCCTCGACCGCACCCTGGGCTACTTCAGCGATCCCCGGGTCGCGCTGGTGCAGACCCCCCAGTGGTTCGTCAACGTCACCGAGTCCGACCCGCTCGGCAGCCAGGCGCCGCTCTTCTACGGGCCGATCCAGCAGGGCAAGGACGGCTGGAACGCCGCGTTCTTCTGCGGTTCCAACGCGGTGCTGCGGCGCGAGGCGCTCATGCAACTCGGAATCGTCGGCTACGTGCGGGAGATGAGTGCGGCGGTCCGGGCGGCGTTGGACGCCGGCTCGCGCGTCATCGCCCGGGCGGTGCGACAGGCCCGGCGGGACGCCGACCCCGCACTGCCGGCCCTGCTCGGCGTCCAGCAGGCGGTGGGGCAGGCCCGGGAGCGGCTGGCGTCCGGCGACGCGGTCGCGGACGTGACCTACGAGTTCCAGCGTCAGGTCGACGAAGCCGCCCGGGGCCTCGTCTCGTCGGATCTGGCGGGCATCGAGGCCGACCTGCGGGCCATCCGGGCCCTGCCCGTCGACCATGACGACGAGCTGGGCGTGCTGGTCGTCGACGAGGCCGCGCTGGAGCGGCTGGCCGACCGGGAATGGTCGCCGCTCGGGGCGATCGAGTCGGTGCGGGGGCTGCTCGCGGCCGTCGACGTCGACCGCGACGACGAGGCCCAGCCGATGATGCCGCTGGCGACGGTCTCGGTCACCGAGGACATGGCCACGTGCATGCGGCTGCACTCGCTCGGCTGGCGCTCGGTCTACCACCACGAGATCCTCGCCCACGGCCTCGCGCCGGAGGACCTGCGCACCATGCTGCAGCAGCGGCTCCGCTGGGCCCAGGGCACGATCCAGGTGATGCTGCGGGAGAACCCCCTGGTGCAGCGCGGGTTGAGCGTCGGCCAACGACTCATGTACTTCGCGACCATGTGGAGCTACCTGTCCGGGTTCGCCGCCCTCGTCTACATCGCCGCACCCGTCGTGTACCTCTGTTTCGGCGTGCTGCCCGTGCACGCGTTCGGCCTGCAGTTCCTCGAGCACTTCATCCCGTACATGCTGTTCAACCAGCTGCTGTTCCTCGTCGTGGGCTACGGGATCAGGACGTGGCGCGGCCAGCAGTACAGCCTGGCCCTGTTCCCGCTGTGGATCCGCGCCTGCGTCACCGCCGCGGCCAACGTGCTGTTCGGCAAGCCCCTCGGCTTCGTCGTCACGCCCAAGACGCGGCAGGCCCGGGGCGGGTTCCCCTGGCGGCTGATCCTGCCCCAGACCGTCGCCGTCGCCGTCCTGGTGCTCGCCTGCGCGATCGGCGTGTTGCGCCTGTGGACGGGGGCCAGCACCTCGACCATCGGTACGTTCGTCAACGTGGCCTGGGTCGCCTACGACCTGCTCGTGATGAGCGTCATCTTCCGGGCGGCCGCGTTCCGCGCCCCCGAAACCGACGACCAGAAGGTTGACTGACATGGACATGGAGACCCGTGACCTCGCCGACGGCGTGGGGCTGCTGGCGCTCGGCGGCAGACTGAACATGGTCTCGGCCCCGGGGGTGAAGGCGGCCATCGACGAGCTCATCGGCGGCGGCCGGCCGAGGGTGGTGGTCGATCTCAGTTCCGTGAGCTTCATGGACTCCTCGGGCCTGGGCGCGCTCGTCGCCGGCCTCAAGCGGGCACGCCAGGCCCAGGGGGACCTGCGGATCTCCGGCGCCAACGAGCAGGTGCTCACGGTGCTGCGGCTGACCAACCTCGACCGGGTGCTGCGTCCCCGCGACACCGTCGAGGAGGCCGGCCGTGACTGGTGAGTACCGGATGGACGGCCTGGCGGTCCCCGAGTCGCTCGAGCAACTGCACGAGCTGCTCGAGAGGGTCCGCCGCGATCATCCGGACGTGGACGAGACCGCGCTCATGATGTTCGAGACCGCGGTCGTCGAGATCCACGGCAACGTCATCCGGCACGGCCGTCCCCGGGGCAAGGTCTCCTATGAGTTCCGGCTCGAGGTGCAGGACGACCGGCTCCGGGCGCACCTCACCACCGACGACGACGAGGTGCCCGACCTGTCGCACCTCCACGGCCTGGAGCCCGCCGATCCCATGGCCGAGAGCGGCCGCGGCCTGTGGTTGGCGGAGGCCATGCTCGACGAACTCCGCTATGCCAGGAGCGGGAACCACAACATCTGGACGATGGTGAAGCTGCTGGACTCGGTCTCGGGGGACGCCGGTCGCCCGTGACTCCACAGCGGGGCGCGAGGCCCTCCGGCGCCCCCTTCGCGCCCTCGCCTGCGCTCACCCGGGACGCTGCTCATACTGTCGGGTATGGAGACGTACCGGATCGAACAGCGTCAGGTGACCGAGTGCCACACCGCGGTGGTGCGCGCGACGGTGACCGTCTCGGACATGGGTGGCTTCGTCGGCCCGGCGATAGGAACGGTCGCCCAGGCGCTGGCACAGCAGCGGCTTGAGCCCATCGGACCGCCGTTCGCCCGGTATCACCGGACCGGGGGCCAGGAGTTCGACGTGGAGGCCGGGTTCGCCACGGCCGCCGAGGTCGCGCCGTCGGGCGACGTGAGGGCGTCCACGCTGCCCGGCGGTGCGGCCGGCGTGCTCACCTATCTGGGACCGTACGACGAGATGGAGCCCGCCTACGGTGCCCTCGAGGAGTGGGTGGCCCGGCGAGGGGGCCGCGTGACGGGTGACCCCTGGGAGGTCTACTTCAGCGACCCCGCTCAGGAGCCGGACCCGCGCGCCTGGCGTACCGAGATCGTCCTGCCGTTCGAGGTGTGAGGCCGACGCCGCGGCGGGCGCCCACCGGAAGCTGCCTCAGGCGGCGGCCGAGGCCGCGTCCTCACGCAGCGGACGCAGCGCGGAGTCGAGCCGCAGGAGTTCGTCGAGCATCGCGTCGGCGGCCTGCACCATCACGTCGTTGGCTTCGACCCGGCCCTCCTTGATGAAGCTCGCGTGGAACGGGATGTTCACGCTCTCGACCACCGGCACCATCTTCAGGGTCGTCACGACCTGCTTGAGCTGCTGCACCGCCCGGGTACCAGCCGCGACGCCGCCGTAGGAGACGAACCCCACCGGCTTGTCGCGCCACTCGTTGTGGAGGTAGTCGATCGCGTTCTTCAGCGGGGCCGGGTAGCCGTAGTTGTACTCCGGCGTGACGAAGACGATGGCGTCGGCCCGGTCGATGCGGGCGCTCCAGTCGCGGGTGTGCTGGTGGGTGTACTTGCCCAGCCGTGGGTGGTTCGGCTCGTCGAACAGCGGCAGGTCGATCTCGGCCAGGTCGGCGGTCTCGACGGTGAAACCGCCGTGCTGGCGGGCGCGCTCGGCGAACCACTGGGCGATGGGCAGGCCGGCACGACCCGGCCGGGTCGATCCGATGATCACGGTGAGATTGGGCATGAGGTGGTCACTTCCGCTCGGGGTCAGCTCTCACCGGCCCAAGAGCGGGCGAGCCCCGTTTATTCCCCGGCTGGTGCCGGCGCGGCTCATCGCGCACGACCTGCGGGTGGCCGACGCCAACCCCACGAGGGCATTGCGCCTGGTCAGGGCGCCAAGCTCGGCTCATGGACCGGATGATGTGCGGACCATGACAGACTGGACCGGTGATTCTGGCGCATCCCCCGAGGCCCGGCGAGCTGCTGCTCGCGTCCGCCGGGCTCGCCAGTGACTGGTTCGGCGAGACGGTGATCTACCTGCTCGACTGCGACGACGACGGCTGTCTCGGCGTCGTCCTCAACAGGTTCGCGGACAGCTCCCTCGACGACGTCCTGCCGCAGTGGTCCTCGCTCGTGTGCCAGCCGCAGAAGCTGTTCGCCGGCGGCCCGGTGTCGCCCAACGGTGCGGTCTGCCTGGCCCGGCTCACCAATCCGCACGAGGAGCCGCCCGGGTGGCGCCGGGTGATCGACGACGTCGGTCTGCTGCACCTCGACACCCCGGTCGAACTGGTCGAGGGCGCCTATTCGGAGTTGCGCATCTTCGCCGGCTACGCCGGGTGGAAGCCGGGGCAGCTGGAGGGCGAACTGCTGCGGGGCGACTGGTTCCGCACCGCCGGCCGGCCCGAGGACGTCTTCGGCACCGAGCCGCAGGGCCTGTGGCGCCGGGTGATGCGACGGGTCGGCGGCGACGCCGCCCTCATGTCGACCTGGCTCTCGGACCCCGACCGCAACTGACAGCGGCGCGTGGCACCGGCGCCTCTGGCGCGCCGCGGCACCATGGAACTGAGCACGGAGCGCGGGGCCCGTGGAGGTCCTCACACCGTGATCAAGCCGTTATCATCGCTACGATCCTGTCGACGGGCCGCCGCCCGTTCTGACAAGCCGGCGCAGGCTGAGGAGAAGTGGGCATGTCCGAAGTCGGACGCGGTTCCCGGAACCGCATCCTCGTCGTCGACGACGACGTCGCCCTCGCCGAGATGCTCCAGATCGTGCTCCGGCAGGAGGGCTTCGAAACCATCTGGTGCGCGACCGGCGAGCGCGCGCTCAGCGCCTTCCACGAGGTGCGGCCCGACCTCGTGCTGCTCGACCTCATGCTCCCCGGTCGCGACGGCATCGACGTGTGCCGGGACATCCGCAACGAGTCGGACGTGCCGATCATCATGCTCACCGCCAAGAGCGACACCGTCGACGTCGTCGTCGGTCTCGAGGCGGGCGCCGACGACTACGTGTCGAAGCCGTTCAAGGCCAAGGAGCTCATTGCCCGCATCCGCACCCGGCTGCGCCGGGTGGCGAGCTACGCCGAGGACGACTCCGGCACCTTCCAGATCGGTGACATCACCATCAACACCCAGGGCCACAAGGTGCTGCGGGGCAACGTGGCGATCCAGCTGACCCCCCTGGAGTTCGACCTGCTGCTCGCCCTCGCTCGCAAGCCCCGCCAGGTGTTCAGCCGGGAGGTGCTGCTGGAGGAGGTCTGGGGGTACCGCCACGCCGCCGACACCCGGCTGGTGAACGTGCACGTGCAGCGCCTGCGCTCCAAGATCGAGAAGGATCCGGAGCATCCCGAGATCGTGGTCACCGTCCGCGGGATCGGTTACCGTGCCGGGGAGCCGGCCGATGCCCTCCGCTGACGGCGTTCCCTCAGTGTCGCGGTCGTCATCCCGATGAAACCGCCGATCACCCGGGTCGTCCGCGCGCCGGCGCGCGCGTGGCTCACCTCGCTCCCGTTCCGCGTCATCGTCTCGACCTTCGTCGCCTCGGTCATCATCATGGTGCTCGGCGGCTTCCTCCTCGTGCGCCAGGCGTCCACCGGCATCCTCGCCGCGAAGCGCCAGGCGAGCATCCAGGAGGCGTCCACCGCTCTCGACCGGATGCAGCAGGAGTTGCGTCTGTCCAACTCCGACAGCAGCTCCATCTACGAGCGGCTCAACCAGCTGGCCATCGAGGTCGGATCGCAGGCGGGGCAGTACCGGATCATCATCCAGGGCCCGGTGTCGGGCTACGCCTCCGTGGGGATCGACGCCGCGACCGTCCCCGACAACCTCGCCCAGGCCGTCCAGCAGGGCGGCGGCATGTACCTCGCGTCCACCATGGTGCGCTACACGCAGCCCGGCCTGGCCGACGAGCCGGGGCTGGTGGTGGGCTCCCAGCTCTACGCCCCGTCGGTCGGGGAGTCCTACCCGGTCTACTTCATCTTCCCGGAGGGGAAGGAGGTCCAGACCCTCGACGTCGTCCAGGGCGCCGCCGCCAGCACGGGCGCCCTGCTGACCCTGGCCCTCACGATCATGGCCGGGCTCGTCACCCGCCAGGTGGTCGGACCCGTGCGCCGGGCCAGCCTCGCCGCGGAGCGGTTGGCCTCGGGCCACCTCAACGAGCGGATGGACGTGCGCGGCACGACCGAGCTGGCCAGCCTCGGCCGATCGATCAACAACATGGCCGCGGAGATCCAGCGGCAGATCGGGCAGCTGGAGGAGCTCTCCCGGGTGCAGCAGCAGTTCGTCTCGGACGTCTCGCACGAACTGCGGACGCCCCTCACCACCGTGAAGATGGCCGCCGAGCTGCTGTACGACCAGCGCGACGAGTTCGACGTGAGCGAGGCCCGCTCGGCCGAGCTCATGCACGCCGAACTCGAGCGGTTCGAGGGCCTGCTCGGCGACCTGCTCGAGATCTCCCGCTTCGACGCGGGCGCGGCCGTGCTCACGCTCGACGAGACCGACCTCGCGAGTGTCGTGCGGGCCGAGGTGGAGGCCCAGCAGCCGTTCGCCGACCGACTGCACACCCGGCTCAGCGTGCACGTGCGGGGGGACACGACCGCGGAGATGGACGCCCGCCGGGTCCGGCGCATCCTGCGCAACCTCATCACCAACGCCATCGAGCACGGCGAGCGGCGGCCGATCGTCATCACCGTCGCCGGCGACGAGCAGGCGGTGGCGGTCACCGTGCGCGACCACGGGGTGGGCTTCCTGCCGAGCCAGAACACCCAGGTGTTCCACCGCTTCTGGCGGGCCGACCCCAGCCGCACCCGCACCGTGGGGGGCACCGGCCTCGGCCTGGCGATCGCCCTCGAGGACGCCCGGCTGCACGGGGGGTGGCTGTCGGCGTGGGGCCGGCCCCGCAAGGGCGCCCAGTTCCGCCTCACGCTGCCCCGGCGGCACGGGCAGATCCTCACCGGCTCCCCGCTGCCCCTGGCACCGGTCGACGTGATGCCGCCGGCCCGGAGCTTCTCCTCCCGGGAGCTCGCATGACCAGCCGTCCTTCGCGCCTGCGCCTCCTGCTGCCGCTCGCCGTCCTGGCCGCCCTGCTGACCGGCTGTGCCGGCGTCCCCACCGCCGGCCCCGTCGAGCAGGTCAGCCCGAACGTCCGCCAGACGCAGGACAGCGGCGTTCGGATCGACGCCGAGCCGCCGCGCCCGGACGCCACACCCGAGCGGATCGTCGCGGGGTTCCTCAGCGCCATGGCCAGCCTGCAGCCGGGGTTCGACGTGGCCAAGCTCTACCTCACCGACCGCGCCCGGCAGCGATGGGACCCGGGCAGCGGCACGACGATCATCGACGCGAGCGCCGAGCAACTGGTGGCGACCCCGTCCTCGGAACTGCTCGACGCGCCGATCGTGGGCCAGCTCACCCGGGCCGGACGGTACCAGTCGGTGGGCGGCCAGTTCCGTCACGACTTCGGGCTGACCAAGGTGAAGGGCCAGTGGCGGATCTCCAGCCCACCCCCGGGACTGGTCATCACGACGAGCACGTTCGGGTCGTACTACGTGTCGATGCAGCGGTACTTCCTCACCCCGGACGGGTCACGGGTCGTGCCCGAGACGCTGCGCGTCCCCGCCCAGGACTTCACGCCCGGCCGCGCCGTCCGTGCCCTGCTCGAGGGACCCTCGTCGTGGCTCGCGCCGGCGGTCACCACCGCGATCCCCGCGAGC
>JAJYQH010000266.1 GCA_021794705.1 Actinomycetes bacterium
TCATCGGCGCAAGCAGCGCACGGCGTCCAGTTGAGCGGTGAGCGCCCACTCTCCGCGAACGTGACCCCACCTGCCATACCCGGCCTCCTGGAGAGGGGGGTATGGCAGCTGGTGCGAATTCCGCAGGATCCGGGGGGACCGGGCGCGCCGGCGGATGCCCCGGGCCTGCTCTGAGCGACGGAGAGTGCGTCCCGTCCTCCTAGTTCGACGTTCGCCACCGTAGTCGGTGGTCATCGTCGAACTGTTCGTGGTCTGGGTCGGCCGAGCGCCCCGAGTTTCCGCGAACGTGACCCCACCTGCCATGCCCGGGCGGCTGGAGCGGTGGTGTGGCAGGTGGTGCGAATTTCGCAGGCGGCCGCGCACCCCGCGAACCGCCGCCGACAGGGGCGTCCGGAGGACTGCCGCGCGCCGAAAACGGCACGTCGTGAGCGCCGCGGATCTATCCTCGAAGTAGGGGGTATTTCGCCTTTGACTAGGTGAAATGTTTGATCGGAGTGATCATGGGAAGGCTGAGAAAGGTGGTTCGCATCGGCGCCGTCGCGGCGGCGTCGCTGGCGATCTCGATGGCCACGGTGCTTCCGGCCGTGGCGAACCCGGCGACGTCGATCGCGTATCCCAACGGGTCGACCAACACGAGGTACGTCGGCAAGGCGTTCGACGCGTGCACGGCTCCCTCGCTCGCCACGATCCAGAAGTGGAGCGCGTCGCCGTACCGGGCGCTGGGGGTCTACGTGGGAGGCAACAGCCGCACGTGCACCCAGCCGAACCTCACCGCGGCCTGGGTGACCGCGGTGACCAAGATGGGCTGGCGGCTCATCCCGATCTACAAGGGGGCCCAGCCGACCTGCGGCGGGCGGGTGACCGATCCGAAGATCATCCCGTCGACCGCGGCCGCGCAGGGCAAGGCGTCCGCTGACGACATGATCGGCAAGGCCAACGCGCTCGGGATGGTCGCGGGCAGTGGGTTCTACCTCGACATCGAGGCGTACAGCCGCACCGACGCCACCTGCCGCACTGCGGTCCTCACCTTCGAGTCGGCCTGGACGAAGCAGCTGCACGCCCGCGGCTACCTGTCCGGGCTGTACCTCAACCTGCTCAACGGCGCCGCGGACACCGCGGCCGTCTACAACTCCACCACCTACGCGCGGCCGGATGCGATCTGGGTCGCCCGCTACGACCTGTCGACCTCGTTGACCAACTGGACCGGCATCCCGAACAGTTACTGGGCGGTGCACCAGCGGGCCAAGCAGTACCGCGGGAGCCACGACGAGACCTACGGAGGAGCGACCCTCAACATCGACAACGACTACTTCGACGCGCCGGTGGCGACGGTTCGCTACTCCTACAAGGTCACATCGACCGTTCCGCTGAACGCCCGCACCGGCCCGTCCACGACCTACCCGGTCGTCCGGCAGTACAGCAGTGGCTCGAGCCTCAGCGTCCTCTGCCAGACCACGGGCCAGACGATCTCCACCACGAGCGTCTGGGACCGCCTCAGTGACGGCTCGTACGTGAGCGACTACTACGTGAGCACTCCCTCGAGCACCGGCTTCAGCGCGCCGCTGCCTCGATGCAACTACGGCTACCAGATCAGCGGAGCGTCGAGCGTCAACCTGCGGTCCGGACCGGGAACGACCTACCCCATCGTCGGCACGATCCCCGAGGGCGGACTGGCGGCCGTGACCTGCCAGAAGTCGGGCGCGCTGGTGCTGACGACCCGCATCTGGGACCGGCTCGACAACGGCAAGTGGGTGAGTGACTACTACGTGGTCAACCCGAGCAACACCACCTACAGCGGGCCCGCGCAACGCTGCTGACGGTGCGGCCGCAGCGGCGCCGCGCACGCGACCACGCAGAACGTTCGACGTTTTCCCCCGTAGTCGGTGGAGAACGTCGAACGTTCGCGCTGGGCGGCCCACGGTCCCGGTGCGCCGGCTACGAGATGACGCGACCGCCCCCGAGCCGGGCATCCCGACGGGAGAATGGAACGGTCAGAGTCGTCCGCTGGGAGGGCACGATGGACGCCACGTTCGACCACACCTTCGACGTCGTAGTCGTCGGATCGGGGGCCGCGGCGTTCGCCGCGGCGATCGCCGCGGCCGACCGCGGCCTCGGGGTGGTGATGATCGAGGGCAGCGACCGGTGGGGCGGCAGCACGGCGATGTCCGGCGGCGGCCTCTGGTTGCCCAACAACCCGTTGATGAGACGCGCCGGTGCCGCCGACTCCCGCGACGAGGCCCTCGCGTACATGGAGCAGACGGTCGGCAACGACGCCGGTCCGGCAGCCTCGGCCGAACGGCGGGCCGCGTTCGTCGACGGCGTGGACGGCCTCGTCGAGGTGCTCGAGCGGCTCGGCGTCCGCTTCGCCAGGGCGGCCGACTATCCCGACTACTACCCGGAGCTCCCGGGCGGGAAGATCGGGCGGGCGCTCGAGGTCGAGCCGTTCGACGTGGCCGGGATCGGCTCGTGGTGGGAGAGTTCCCGGGGGCAGGACGGACTGCCGGCGCCCGTGAAGACCGACGACTTCTGGCTGCTGCAGCGCGGCTGGTCGAGTCCGGGCGGCTTCTTCCGGGGAGCCCGGGTGGCCAAGCGCGTCGCCACCATGGTGATCAAGCGCGAACACCTCGTCGGCATGGGCGCCGCGCTGTCGGCAGCGCTGCTGGCGGTCGCTCAGCCGCTCGGGGTCGACCTGTGGCTGTCCACCCCGCTGACCGGCCTCATCGTCGAGGACGGCCGGGTGGTCGGCGTCCGGGCCACCCGGGGCAGTCGTGACATCACCATCGGCGCGACCGCCGGCGTGGTGCTCGGCGGGGGTGGCTTCGACCACAACCGGATGTGGCGCGAGCGCTACCACGGGGTCTCCGGCGACGCGTCCTCCGGGTCGCGGTCGAACCTCGGCAGTGTCATCGCCGTCGCCGAGCGGGCGGGCGCCGCACTCGACCTCATGGACGACGCGTGGTGGGGGGCGTCCGTGCCGCCCGTGCAGCCGGAAGGCACCCCGGCGTTCCTCGTCAGCGAGCGCTCCATGCCGCACAGCATCATCGTGGACGCCGTCGGGCGGCGGTTCGCCAACGAGTCGGAGAGCTACGTCGACCTCGGTCACCACATGCTCGGTCACGCCGCCAAGGGCCGCTTCTGGCTGGTCGCGGACGCCCGGCACGCCCACCGCTACCTGCGGTCGTACGCCCTCGACCCGAGGATGACGAGGGCGATGGCGAAGGCCGGGGTGCTGCATCGTGCCGACACGCTGACGGCGCTCGCCGGATCGGCGGGCATGCACGCCAGCGTCCTCGAGGCGAGCGTCGCCCGCTTCAACGGCTTCGCCCGCACCGGGATCGACCACGACTTCCACCGCGGTGATTCGGCGTACGACCGCTACTACGGCGACCCGCTGTGCCACCCGAACCCC
>JAJYQH010000347.1 GCA_021794705.1 Actinomycetes bacterium
GTCGACGAGGTGCTCCGTCGCCGCGCGGGTGCCGGCCCGCCCGTCGACGTCGGCCCACAGGTGCGACGTGGACGCCTCGTGGCCCCAGGGGCGTCCGAAGGCCCCGAAGACGACCCCGGCCTCGCTGAGCTTGGCCGGCCGCGGGTCGCCGGCGCTCGTGGAGGTGAGCAGGCAGGCGTCGATGCTGCCCCGATCGACGAGGTCGCGCACCGTGGCGACCTCCTCGTCGTCGTCGGCGGCGGTGAACAGGACGACGCGGTGGGTCAGCGACTCCGCCTGCTCGACGACGCAGTGGAGGAACCGGTCCATCACGGCGCCGTTGATGCCGTCGACGCTCGGGTACATGCGCATTGCGATCGTGCTGGACGATTGCCGGCGCAGCGCCTGCGCGACCGCGGAGGGGCGGTATCCCGCCTTGTCGATGGCCTCCTGCACCCGCTGGCGGGTGCTGGGCCGCACGAGGTGGGGCGCGTTGATGACGTTCGACACGGTCTGCCGGGAGACGCCGAGTTCTCGGGCCAGGCTGACCAACGTGGGTCGACTCATCGGACACCTCTGGTTCAGTGCGGGTGGATCAGCGAGTGATGCGGAACAGCTCTGTTCGGATCGGTTCGTCGCGTGTCGAGATCATGTCACCGGCGATTGGAACGATCAAATTACTGGTAGATTGCCCATCGCGCCAGCGTCGTGTCAATACCCTGCGGATACTGACACCACACGTGGCGAGACCGTTTCGTGACGTGGGGCGCCGCCGGGGCGCCCCGGACCGAGGAGACTCCGATGACGCAGCCGTTCCTCCACAACCAGTCGATCGTGCTCCAGGCGCCCGTCCAGTGCTGGTCACGTCCCGACGGGCAGATCGTCAGCCCGCCGGCGTCCGAGCGGCGCAGCAACGCCCAGGGCGTCTTCTGCGGCGACGACCGGGTGGTGTCGTCGCTCGTCCTCGACGTTCCCGGGCGCGAGCTGGAGCACATCGCCACCGACGAGCCGGGCGGCCCCCGGGCCCGCTACGAGTACGTCGTGCGGACCCCGGAACTGGGCGTCGACCCCCTCCTGCTGCTCCAGCGGGAGCGGCAGCTCACCGGGTCGTCGGTCACCGAGACCTACCGGCTCACGACCGCCGCCACCCACGCGCTCGAGGTCGCCCTCGTGGTCACCGTCGTCCCCGACGCCACCCCGATGGCCGAGATCAAGTCCGGACGCCCGCGGGTGCCGGTCGCGCCCGCCGAGGTCGTCGACGGATCGGTCACCTGGTGGTGGCGCGACGGGGCCACCACCGCAACCCTCTCGGCGAGCGGCGGTCAACTGAGCATCGACGGGGAGGCGTATCGCCTCGCCTTCCCGGTGACGGTTCCCGCGCGCGGTGAGGCGTCGGTCTCGCTGCGCCTCGACCTCGACGACGCCGCGGCCCCGTTCGTCGCGACCACCGCGCCGGCGCTCCGCGTGCCCGAGGTGCCCGGAGCCGCCACCTCGCTCACCCGGCTGCTCGGCCACGCGTTCCTCGATCTCGGCGCGCTGCGTCTCGCGGAGCGCGCCACGTCCGGGGACGCCTTCCTCGCCGCCGGCTCCCCGTGGTTCTTCACCCTGTTCGGCCGCGACTCGCTCATCGCGTCGCGGCTGCTGCTGCCCACCAACGTCGAGCTGGCGGCGTCCACCCTGCGCGTGCTGGCCGCCCGCCAGGGCCGCGAGGTGAATCCGAGCACGGCCGAGCAGCCGGGCAAGATCCTGCACGAGGTGCGCCGGGTCGCGCTCGACCTGCACGACACCCACCAGGAGGCCGACGGCCAGTCGCTCGACATCGTCATCCCCCCGGAGTACTTCGGCACCATCGACGCGACCGCCCTGTGGATCCTCCTGCTCGCCGACGCCGCGGACGCCGGCATGCCCGACGACGAGGTCCGCGAGCTGCTGCCCGCCCTCTGGGGCGCCCTCGGCTGGCTCCGCGACCACGCGGACGCCGACGGCGACGGGTTCATCGAGTACTTCGACGAGTCCGGCCACGGCCTGGCCAACCAGGGCTGGAAGGACTCCGGCGACTCGATCCGGTGGGCCAACGGCGACCAGGCCGAGGGGCCGATCGCCCTCGTCGAGGTGCAGGGGTACGCCTACGCCGCCGCGATGGCGGCCGCGCGCCTGCTCGACCGGTTCGACTCCGCAGACGACGCCGGCTTCTGGCGCTCCTGGGCGGCCCGGCTGTCGCAGCGGTTCCGGGAGAAGTTCTGGGTGTCCGACGACCTCGGCCCCTACCCGGCGCTCGCCCTCGACGCGCAGAAGCGGCCGGTCGACGGGGTCTCGTCCAACATCGGCCACCTGCTCGGCACCGGCATCCTGGACGCCGACGAGGCGCGCGCCGTCGTGCGGCGGCTCATGCACCCCAGCCTCGCGTCGGGCTACGGCGTCCGGACGCTCTCCACGACGAACGCGGGCTACTGGCCGCTCGGCTACCACGTCGGCTCGGTGTGGACCCACGACACCGCGGTGATCATCGACGGCATGCTCCGCGAGGGCTTCCGCGAGGAGGCCGGCGTCCTGGCGGCCCAGGTGCTCCGCGCGGCCGAGGGGTTCGGCTTCCGGATGCCGGAGCTGTTCGGCGGCGAGCCGGCCGACCGGATCTTCCCGCCGCAGCCCTACCCCGCCGCCTGCCGGCCGCAGGCGTGGGCGGCGGCGAGCGCCGTCGTCGTGGCCCGTGCCCTGCATCTCGAGTGGAGCCACGCCGGCTGAATCGGCACCCGGCAACAGCGGGCGCCCACGGGACAACACCCGGGGCCGCCGGGACACCAGCCGCACCCACACGGCACCGCGACCGTGGGGACCACCGATTACGACGGAGGTCCCCATGTCCCGCTCCACTGCCACCCGCACCCGCCTCGACGCCGACTGGCTCGACACCTGCCGGCGTCACGACGCCCTCGCCCTCGAGTGGGCGCGCTCGTGTCCGGCCCTCGACGGCTGCACCCGGCTCGACGACGTCGTCGACGCGTGCCGGCGCGACGACGTCGCCCTGCTGGCCGTCCTCACCCGCGCGCAGGCCGGGTGTCCCGTGGCCGGGCGCTGCCTGGTGCAGGCCCTGCTCCCCCACCTCGCCGGCCTGGCCCGGCACGACCCCCACCGCAGCCTCGACGACTACCTGGGCGCGTGCTGGCCGGTGGCCATGGGCTACCGCCCCGAGCCCGGAGCCCACGTGCTCGCCAGCCTGGCGCTCAACACCCGCAAGGCCATGGTCCGGGAGCGCGGCGCCCTCTGGCTCGTCCCGATGGCCGTCCCGGACGCCGCCCAGCCCCCGGCCGAGCCGCAGGTCAGCGTCGGAGATGTCGTCGCCGTGTCCAGGCGGCTCAGGCTGGTGCCGCCGGCGTCCGCCGACGTGCTGGCCTCGGTCTACGGCGAGGGCCTGAGCGGGCGCGAGGCGGC
>JAJYQH010000288.1 GCA_021794705.1 Actinomycetes bacterium
CCCGGTGCAGCGCGCGGATCGCCACGTGATCCCAGTCCGGAACCGACGCCTCCAGCCGCCGCAGTCCCTGGACGCCCAGCGCCGCGTCGCTGGCCTCGGCCAGCGCGGCGGCGAGACCGGGGCCCTCGGCCGCGCGCACCCACTCGACGATGCCGGTGTCCCCGTCGACCCGGACCCGGACGCCGGCGGCGTCCGGGTCGAGGGGATGGGGGCCAGGGGGCACGCGCTCAGGCCTGGAGCGTGTCGCCGGGAAGTGCGGCGGTGGCGTCGGGGTCGAACTTGAGCCAGACCGCTCCCATGGGCGGCACGACGACCTGGGCGCCCACGCCGTTGCCCCACGGGGACGCGCCCTCACGGGCGATGATCTGCCCGAGGTTCCCGTGGCTGCCGTCGCCGTCGTACTCGGGTGCGCCGGTGTTGAGGATCTCCCGCCAGACGCCGGCCGCGGGCAGCGCCACCGCGTAGTTCGGGTGCGGTTCGGGGGAGAAGTTCGCGAAGCAGGCGACCATCTGGCCGTCGGACGACTTGCGCACCCAGCTGAAGGTGTTGCCCGTGTTGTCGTCGGCGTTGATCCACGCGAAGCCGGCCGGATCGTTGTCGAGCTCGTAGAGGGCGGGCTCGTTGCGGTAGATGTGGTTGAGGTCGCGGATGAGGTTCTTGACCCCCCTGTGCCCCCAGAGGTCGGCGACGAACCACTCGAGGCCGCGCTCCTGGTTGAACTCGGCGCGCTGGGCGAACTCCTGGCCCATGAACAGCAGCTTCTTGCCGGGGAACGACCACATGAACGAGTAGAACGACTTGAGCGTGCTGAACTGGCGCCAGTCGTCGCCGGGGATCTTGTTGATCATCGATCCCTTGCCGTGGACGACCTCGTCGTGGCTGATCGGCAGGATGAAGTTCTCCGAGTACGCGTAGACCATGGCGAAGGTCATGAGGTGGTGGTCGTACTGACGGTAGATGGCGTCCTGCCCGAGGTAGCGCAGGCTGTCGTTCATCCAGCCCATGTTCCACTTGAAGCCGAAGCCGAGGCCGTCGTGGTCGACGCGGCGGGTGACTCCGGGGAAGCTCGTCGACTCCTCGGCGATCATGAGGACGCCGGGCTCGCGCTCGTAGAGGTGCCGGTTGACGTAGCGGAGGAAGTCGATCGCCTCGAGGTTCTCGCGGCCGCCGTAGATGTTCGGCACCCACTCGCCCTCGGAGCGGGAGTAGTCGAGGTAGAGCATCGAGGCGACGGCGTCCACCCGGAGCCCGTCGATGTGGAACTCCTTGATCCAGTACAAGGCGTTGGAGACGAGGAAGCTCTTCACCTCGTTGCGGCCGTAGTTGAAGATGTAGGTGCCCCAGTCCTGGTGCTCGCCCTGACGCGGGTCGGCGTGCTCGTACAGCGCGGTGCCGTCGAAGCGGCCGAGCGCCCACTCGTCCTTCGGGAAGTGGCCGGGGACCCAGTCGAGGATGACGCCGATGCCGGCCTGGTGCAGCCGGTCGACGAGGTAGCGGAACTCGTCGGGGCGGCCGAAGCGCGAGGTGGGCGCGAAGTACCCGGTGACCTGGTAGCCCCACGAGGGCTCGAAGGGGTGCTCGGCGACCGGCATGAACTCGACGTGCGTGTAGCCCTGCCACGTGAGGTAGGCCACGAGTTCGTCGGCGAGCTCGAGGTAGGTGCGGCCCTTGCGCCACGAGCCCAGGTGCACCTCGTAGACGCTCATCGGCTCCTTGTACGCCTGCGCCGTGCGGCGGTGCTCGACCCACTCGTCGTCGTCCCAGACGTACTGCGACTCGTAGACGATCGAGGCGGTCTGCGGGGCCGCCTCGGCGAAGCGCGCCATCGGATCGACCTTCTCCCGCCACACGCCGTCGGGCCCCTGGATGCGGAACTTGTACAGGGTGCCGGTGTCGAGTCCCTCGACGAACAGCGCCCACACCCCCGACCCGGGGATGAGGTGCATGGCGTCACCGGTCCACCAGTTGAAGTCGCCGATCACCTGGACCGCCTGCGCGTTCGGCGCCCACACCGAGAACCGGACGCCGCGCACCTCGCCCCGCTCGTCGTCGGGAAGCGTGATCACCGTGGCCCCGAGCCGCTCGTAGCACTCGGTGTCGCCCCCGTTGTGGAAGCCTTCGAGGTCCCAGCCGGTGAGTCCACCGGACGGATCGTGTGCCATGTCTATCTCCTTCGACGGGGCTGACTGGTGCTGCTGTCGGGGCTTCTCATTCTGGTCGAGACCCGCGCCTGCCGCCAGCAAACCGGTGCGTCGCGGGCGGTGCGGGGACTCTGGTCATGCGGCGGTTCGCTCGATCAACTGGGTGATTCCCCGCAGCGGGATCGGCAGCCAGTCGGGCCGGTTGCGGGTCTCGTAGACGACCTCGTAGACCGACTTGTCCGCCTCGTAGGCGGCGAGCACGGCGGCGTCCTGATCGGACAGGCTGCCGGCGTAGGCGCTGAGGAAGGCCTCCCGGTTCGCCGCGAGCCAGGCCTGGGCCTGCGCCCCCAGGGGATCGGCGTGGGCGCTCGTCGCGTAGCTGAGCGAGCGCATCATGCCTGCGACGTCGCGCCAGGGCGAGTCGGGCAGCACCCGCTCCCACATCTGCTTCATCGGCTCCCCTTCGAAGTCGATGATCCGCCAGGCGTCGGGGGAGGAGTCGCCGCGCAGGTGGAGGGTCTGGCCGAGGTGGAAGTCGCCGTGGATGCGCTGCGCCCGCAGCCGCTGGCCGTCGAGTCGGCGGAACAGCCGCACCAGCCCGTCCCGGTGGTCGGCCAGGGCGGGGGCGGCGAGCGCGGCCACGTCGAGGCGCCGCACCATCGCCTCGGCCAGTTCGCTGCCTGACACCTGGCTGGTGGGGAAGGTGTCGACGAGGGCGTCGTGGATGGACCGCAGGGCCGTTCCCAGGAGCGCGCTGTGGCCGCTGAAGTCCCGGTTGTCACGGGCGTACTCGAGGGCCAGTTCCCACCCGTCCTCCGCGTCGGGAAGCTTCTCGACGAGCATCATGAGGTCGACGACGCCCTCGCCGCCGCCGAGCGTGGGAACCGACGCGCTCATCCAGCCGAGCAGCCGCGCGACCGCGTGGACGCCGGCGCGCCCGAGCGCGTCGTGCACCTGGATGTCGAGGTTGTGCCCGGGCTCCAGCTTGCGGAACACCTTGAGCAGGGCGGCGTCCCCGAGCATCACGTTGCTGTTGGACTGCTCGCCGGTGAACAGCTTCGGGGTGAGATCCCCCTCGACGGTCTCGTTGACCACCGCCTGCCAGCTCGGGGTGTCGGCGTTGCTCAGCAGCGCGGCCACGACCAGGCGCATCGCCTCGGTGTCGCGGGTCGCGTCGTGGGCGATGCCGAACGCGTGCCCGTCCGATGCGGGCCCGATCACCGACTCGGGGCTCAG
>JAJYQH010000222.1 GCA_021794705.1 Actinomycetes bacterium
CTCGCCGCCGCCGATGACCGCCCCGACCTTCCCGGACGCCGCTCGTCCCGCGGTTCCCGCGGGGCCAGGCCCGGGACCCGGCCCCGGACGCCCGGTCGGCACCAGGTTCGCCTCGGAGTCGTCCGCCCAATGGGTGCACGCCCAGGCGGGGTGGCAACAGGCGGAGGCGCCCCGGGGGATCGCGGTCGCGGGCTGGTGGATGCGGGCCCTGGGCTACGCGATCGACTCGCTCGCCCTGTACCTCCTCGACCGGCTGCTGCTGGCGCCGATCTGGTCGCGGGTGAGCGACCTCGCCAACGGCGTCGCGTCGAGCGTCGCCGCCGACCCGCAGATGGGTCCCAGCCAACTGCTGCAGCTGCTCAACCAGTCCGGCCTGCTCGGCTGGTCGCTGCTCATCACGTCCGCCGAGACGCTCATCGCCGCCCTCTACTTCACCGTGCTCTACCGGTTCCTCCACGCCTCCCTCGGGCAGCGGGCCCTCAACCTGCGGGTCGTCCCCGCCGGGCGCGCCGGCGAGCCGCTCACGTGGGCGATGTGCGCGATCCGGGGCGTGGTCAAGTCGGTGCTCTTCGCGCTGCCGCTCGTCTCGCTCATCGCCGTGCTGTGGCCCGCGTTCTCCAGCACGCGGCAGGGACTCCATGACCTTGCCGCGCGCACTCAGGTGATCCGCCGGTAGCACGTGGAGGTCGCTGCCCCCCGCTAGGCTGCATCCGGTCACCGAGGAACGGAAGAACATGAGCGACACAGACCACGACCGGAACCTCGACGAGCTGGCGTCCCACTTCGGCATCGCGCGCGAGTTCTGGGATTGGAAGGGCCGTCACACCGTCGTCAGTGACGAAACCGTGCGTCGGGTGCTGGCCGCGCTGGAGGTCGACGCGTCCGACCCGCAGAAGTCGGCCCATGCGCTGGAGGAGCAGCGGCTCAAGCCGTGGCGGCGGGCGCTGCCTCCCTGCGTGGTCACCGTCGAGGGGGAGTACGGCTGGGTCAGCGTGCACGTCCCCGCGGGCCATCGGGCCGAGGTGAGTGTGCGACTGGAGAACGGCGGGACGGTTGCGGCCGAGTCGTGGGTCAACGACACCCCCGACCGCTGGGTCGACGGCGAGTGGGTCGGTGAGGGGACGTTCCGGCTGCCCGACACCCTGCCTCTCGGTTACCACCGCCTCGTGCTGCGCTCCGACGACCGGGAGGTGGAGTCGTCGCTCATCGTCACCCCGCGTTTTCTCGGGCTGCCCGAGTCGATGGGCGGACGCCGCACGTGGGGCTACGCGACCCAGCTGTACTCGGTGCGCTCGGACGACTCGTGGGGCATCGGCGACCTCACCGATCTCGCCGACCTCGCCGTCTGGTCGCGCACCCAGCAGTTCGCCGGGTACGTGCTCATCAACCCGTTGCACGCCGCTCAGCCCGCCGCGCCGATGGAGCCCTCGCCCTACCTGCCGTCGAGCCGCATGTACGTGAACCCCATGTACATCCGTCCCGAGGCCATCCCGGAGTACGCCGGACTGTCCGAGGCCGACCGCAAGGCCATCGCCACGCTCAAGAGCGACCTCGCCGACGAGCTGTCCGGCACCCTGCAGATCCGACGCAACGAGTCGTGGCTCGCCAAGCGGGCCGCGCTCGAGATCGTCTACGGCGCGGGGCTGCGTCCGGCCCGGCAGATGGCCTTCGACGACTTCATCCGCCGGCAGGGACGAAGCCTGCGCGACTTCGCCACGTGGTGCGTTCTCTATGAGGAGCACGGCAGCGACTGGCGGGAGTGGCCGGAGGAGTTGCGGCGTCCGTCGGCCCCCGCGGTCGCCGAGTTCCACCGCGAGAACCTGCACCGGATCCGCTTCTACAAGTGGCTGCAGTGGATCGCCGACACCCAGCTGTCGACCGCCCAGCAGGCGGCCCTGGACGCCGGGATGCCGCTCGGCATCGTCAGTGACCTCGCCGTCGGCGTCAACGCCGCCGCCGCCGACACGTGGATGATGCACGACGTCTTCGCCAACGGGGTCGCCGTGGGCGCGCCGCCGGACGCGTTCAACCAGATCGGCCAGGACTGGGGTCAGCCGCCCTGGCGTCCCGACCGGCTCGCCGAGCTCGCCTACGCCCCGTTCCGCGCCATGGTCAACGGCATGCTGCGGCACTCCGGCGGGCTGCGGGTCGACCACATCATCGGCCTGTTCCGCCTGTGGTGGATCCCCACCGGCCACACGCCGGTCGACGGCACCTACGTGCGCTACGACCACGACGCGCTCATCGGCATCCTCGCCCTCGAGGCCAAGCGGGTCGGCGCCCTCGTCGTCGGCGAGGACCTCGGCACCGTCGAGCCGTGGGTGCGCGACTACCTCAGCAGCCGGGGCCTGCTCGGCACGAGCGTCATGTGGTTCGAGAACGACGACTCCGGGCACGTGCGGCCGCCGGAGACGTGGCGGGAGTACTGCCTCGCCTCGGTCACCACGCACGACCTGCCGCCGACGGCCGGCTATCTCGCCGGCGACCACGTCCGGCTCCGCGACCGGCTGGGGCTGCTCACCGAGAGCCTCGAGGACGAGCTGCGGTTCTCCGCCGACGAGCAGCAGCGGCTGATCGGCTACCTGCGCGAGCGCGGGTTCCTGGCCCGCGACGAGGACGACGTCGAGCAGATCGTCCTCGCGATGCACCGGATGCTCACCGCCACCCCGTCGAAGGTGCTCAACGCCGCCCTCACCGACGCGGTGGGCGACCGGATCACCCAGAACCAGCCGGGCACGATCGACGAGTACCCGAACTGGCGGGTTCCGCTCAGCGGACCCGACGGCCACCCGCTGCCGCTCGAGAAGGTGTTCACCAGCGAGCGCGCCGCCCGGCTCGCGGCGGTGATGAACGGCTTCGAGAACCTGCCCGGCCACTGACCGGCCGCTGCGCCGGCAGCGCGACGGCGTCGGCCGCGACGGCACCGCGCGCGGCAGGGGCGCTGGTCTGTCGCCCTCAGATGTTGGCGGGACCCTTGGCGTAGGGGTTGGGTAGCTGCGCGCCGTCGGCCTCGAGGATGTACGTGGGGATCGCGGGTTCGCCCTTGGAGATGCGCTCCGCGGCGAGGGGCAGTTCGGCCCGTGCCCGCTCGTGTCGCGCCCGGGCGTCGGCGAGGCTCTCCCGGCCGACGACCTCGCCGTCGCGGATGAGGTCGACGATGAGCGGCCGGTCGTCCCCGTCGTGGTCGGGCGGGGTGCCGATGCCGATGAGTTCGGCCTCCGCCACCCCGTCGCGGTCGAGCCGGCGAAGGGCGTACTTCTTCCCGCCCACGGTGCCCTTACCGGTCGACTTCTTGGCCACCGGCTGGAGCGGGGCGTCGGCGGCGTCCGAGGTGTGCCGGGCCA
>JAJYQH010000085.1 GCA_021794705.1 Actinomycetes bacterium
CAGTCGTCGTGGCACCTGTGGTACACGCCGGCGGCGTCCCTGCGACACGGACAGGGGCGCGACACCCAGTACAACCTGGCCCTGGCCGACGTGCTCCGCCGGCTGGGCTTCGAGGTCGAGATCGTGCACGCGGCGTGGGTCCGGGGGCTCGGGGCGCAGCCCTGGTTCCAGCGGGGGCACCTGTGGCTGCGGGTCAGGGTCGACGGGCACACCCGCGACGTGTCGGCGTCCCACGAGACCAACCGCGCGGGCCACGTGCCCTTCGTCGCGGAGTCCGAGGTGCAGGGCGCCCGCCCCTGGACTCCGTGGGTGGTCGCCCTCGGGCTCTCCCCGTTCGTCGTCCGGGAAGTGTGGGGATCGATGCTCAGCGGACGGCCGCCCGCCCCGTGGCTCTACCGGGCCATGGACGCCGACGGCGACGGGCGGTAGCCGGGGCTCGTCCGCTACGCCGGGGGATGTCACAGGGGTGGGACCCCGCCTCAGCAGCGGAGCCCCACCCCGACCGTCAGAGGGTGCGCGGCCGTCAGGCCGCGTAGGCGCAACTCCACGGCGAGAGGCCGCGGGAGGCGTAGACCCGGTTGGCGATGGTGATCTGCTCCGCGCGGGAGGCGAGGTCGGCACGGGGCGCGAACTGGCCGCCGCCGGCGCCGAGCCAGGTGCGGATGTCGAACTGCAGGCCGCCGTAGTAGCCGTTGCCGGTGTTGATCGACCAGTTGCCGCTGCTCTCGCACTGGGCGATGCGGTCCCACATCGCCGCGTTGGCGAGGTTGATGGCGCCGCCGCTCGACGAGGTGGTGGCCGCGCTGGCGGAGGGCGTCGGGGACGGGGCGGGCGCGGGCTGCTTGGTGCCGACGCTCACCAGCTGGCTCACCGGCTTCGTGGTGGTGGTCGTGCTGACCACCTTCGTGCCGGTCAACTTCCCGTCGGTGTAGGTCTCGACCGTCACGACGGTCTGCTCGCCGTCCTTGCCGGTGCGGGTGACCTGCGTGGTGCCCCGCGACAGGGAGGAGTCGTTGGTCTTGACGGTGGCGAAGGGGATCGACCGGGTGGTCGTGACCTTCTTCTCGGTGACGCGCTTCACGACGATCTGCGTGCCGTCGCTGACTGCGGTGTTCTCGGCGGGGCTCACGATGTCGAGCTTGCCGACGCTGATGTGGCGGCTCGCCAGCACGTCGTGGACGGTGGCGGCGGTGGTGTCGAACGCCGTCTTCTTCCCGTCGACCTGGACCGTCACGTGCTGGGGCGTGGTGATGGTGAGGCTGAGGCCCTGGCGACCCAGGGGGGTGGAGCGGTTGATCGAGAACTGCGCGTCGGCGGCGGTGTGGATGCCGGCCTGGACGAGCGCGTCGCTCAGCGAGGTGGCGGTCACCCAGACCGTCTCCTTGTGACCGTCGATGGTGAGGGTGAGGGGGCGCCCGTAGCGCACCACAATCTGTTCCCCGTTGGTGAGGGCCGAACTGGCGGCAGGGACGACGACGTCGTGCTCACCGATCGTGATGCCCTTCTTCGCCAGCGCGGTGGAGACCGTTCCCCCGAACGTGTGCACCGTCGAGCTGACGCCGTCGACAGTGAGTGTCACCGACTTGTCGGCGGCGGCGACGGCCGTACCGCTCCCGATGATGCCGAGGACGGCGGTGGTCGAGGCGATGAGGCCGATCGTCTGCTTCTTCACGGTGCTCCAGGTGCTGGGCGACAGGACCGCGGCCGCCTGCAGGCCGATCCTGGACGCCGCCGCGCCACAAAGTTAACAGTTCCTGAGAGTCCGTCATAATCCCCTCAGCGGTCAATCTGCCGCCCTCCGGACGCCGCCCGCGCGCTGCTCGAGCGTTGCTCCTTGTCACAAAGCGCTGCCACCCGGGGACGAGCCCCGGGTGGCAGCTGAAATTTCTCAGGTAGTGGACAGGTGCGCTGTCGGGTCGGCGCTCAGATGAGGCCCTGGGTCTGGCTCTTGGCCCGGTTGAACCGCTCGGTGGCGTCCGCCCAGTTGGCGACGTTCCACCACGCCTTGACGTAGTCGGCCTTGACGTTCTTGTACTGCAGGTAGAACGCGTGCTCCCACATGTCCAGCTGCAGCACCGGGATCTGGGCGGCCGGCAGGTTGCCCTGCTGGTCGAACAGCTGCATGACGTTGAGCCGCTGGCCCATGACGTCCCAGACAAGCATCGACCAGCCGGAGCCCTGCAGCCCGTTGGCGCTCGCCTCGAAGTGCTTCTGGAAGCCTTCGAAGGAGCCGAAGAACTCGTCGATCGCCGACGAGAGCTCACCGTCGGGGCGTCCGCCACCGTTGGGGGACATGTTCTTCCAGAACACGGAGTGGTTGACGTGGCCACCGAGGTTGAAGGCAAGGTCCTTCTCGAACTTGTTCACCATGCCCAGGTCGCCGTTCTCGCGCGCCTCGGCCAGCTTCTCGAGCGCCGTGTTGGCGCCGGTGACGTACGCGGCGTGGTGCTTGTCGTGGTGCAGCTGCATGATCTCGGCCGAGATGTGCGGCTCGAGCGCGCTGTAGTCGTAGGGGAGATCGGGGAGCGTGTAAACGGCCATGGTCGTCCTTCCGGATCGGGGACTGGTGACGTCGGGGCGGGGCGGGTGCCCCAGGCTCCCGTCGCTGCGGGTGCCATTACCCCGTCAACCTCGATCCTAGGAGGGCTATTCCGGTCGGCAAGAGCAATCCGCGGGAATCCCGCCCGTCCCGGCGTCCGGGGCCGGCGTTCAGGAGACGAAGCTCGCCCGGCGCGCGGCCCGCCGCAGGACGTGCAGCAGGGGTCGTCCGAGCACCAGCAGCAGCACGACCGTGGTCACCGCGCGTCCGAGGTTCCATCCGGTGCCCGTGACCACTTCGTAGACCGCGAACCGGTGCAGGTTCACCCACCCGGACGCCGACGGGTCGTAGCTCAGGCTGCCGCCTCCCCCGAGGGCGAACGGCCAGAACGAGAGGTCCATGAGCGAGCCGAAGACGAAGGCGGCGAGGGCACCGTAGGCCGACAGGAGCGGCAGCTCGGCCCATCCCGGCCCGCGCGGCAGCAGGCCGGCGCCGAAGCCGACGAAGGCGGCCGCGAGCATCTGGTACGGGAGCCAGACGCCGATGCCCGCGGTCAGCAGGGCCGAGGCGAACAGGGTCGTCGTCCCGAGGACGAAGCCGAATCCCGGGCCGAACACCCGCCCCGCGATGACGAGGAGGAAGAACACGGTCTCGATCCCCGCCGTCCCCGCCCCGAGGGGCCGCACGACCGCGCCGACGGCGCTCAGCACGCCGAGCATCGCCAGTGCCTTGACGTCGAGGGAGTGGTTGGCGAGCTCCGCCGCGACGACGCCGAGGCTCAGCGGTGCGCAGGCCACGAGGAG
>JAJYQH010000172.1 GCA_021794705.1 Actinomycetes bacterium
GCTCCGACGCGGCGCGACTTCCGCCGGGCCTGACGGTCAGCCGACCCGGCCGGCGCCGTCGGCGGGGTGGGCCACGAACCAGGTCGGGGCGTTGAAGCCCCGGCGGGCGAACTCCTCGGCCACTGCCGTGCCGACGCCGTCGCCGGCACCCTGGCGGCAGAGGGCGATGATGCAGCCGCCGAAACCCCCGCCGGTCATCCGGGCGCCCAGCGCCCCCGCGGCGCGCGCCGTCTCGACCGCGGTGTCGACGGTCTCGACGGTGATCTCGAAGTCGTCGCGCATCGACGCGTGCGACGCGTCGAGGAGCGGGGCGATCTGCTCGAGCCGGCCGTCGGAGGCGAGCTGCACCGTCTCGAGAACCCGGGCGTCCTCGGTGACGACGTGCCGCACCCGGCGGCGCAGCAACTCGTCGTCGAGCAGGGCGAGGGCGGCGGGAAGGTCGACGACGTCGCGCAGCGCCGGCACCCCGATCCGCCTCGCCGCCTCCTCGCAGGCCCCGCGCCGGGCGGCGTACTCACCGTCGACATGGGTGTGCGGGGTGTGGGTGTCGAGCACGAGGATCTCCAGGCCCGCCTCGCCCAAGGGCAGCGGCACCTGACGCGAGTCGAAGCTGCGGCAGTCGAGGAACAGCGCGTGGCCGGCGGTGCACAGGGTGGACGCGGCCTGGTCGAGCAGCCCGGTCGGCGCACCGACGTAGGCGTTCTCCGCGCGCTGGCACAGCCGCGCCCGGTCGAGGCGGGAGAGGTCGAGGTCGAACAGGTCGACGGCCGCCGCCATCACCGCACACTCGATGGCGGCCGAACTCGACAGGCCGGCGCCGACCGGCACGTCGGAGGAGAGCACCAGGTCGAGACCACCGGCCGGGTGCCCCGCCTCGCGGAGCGCCCACAGCGTTCCCGCGAGATAGGCCTGCCAGCCCCCGGAGCCCGGCACGATCTCGTCCAGGCTCAACTCGTGCGTCTCGCCGAGATCGAGCGAGGAGATGCGCACGCCCTGGTCGCCCCGGGGCGCGGCGGCGACGAGGGCCGACTGCTCGAGTGCGAACGGCAGGACGAAGCCGTCGTTGTAGTCGGTGTGCTCACCGATGAGGTTCACCCGTCCGGGGGCCCGCCACACACCCGTGGGCCGGTAGCCGAAGCGCTCGGCGAAGGCGGCCGCCACGGCCGCCACCCGTGCGTCGAGGGATGAGGTCATGACGGGGCTCCTGTTCTGTCCATCGGTGGTGGGCGCCGCCCCGTCACTCGCCGGGGAGGTCGTCATCGTCGAAGTCGTCGTCGAGACGGGCGAGCCAGGTGGCCAGCCGTTCGACGGGCACCTCGAACTCCGGGTAGAGGTCGACGAACACGCGCAACTGCTCCGCGAGCCACGCGAGGCTCACCTCGTCGTCGCCGCGACGCTGCTCGAGTTCCTCGATGCCGCGATCGGTGAAGTACACGGGTCTGCTCGGCCGGTGCGTCGGGGTCAGTCGGACAGGGCCGAGGTGAGCAGCTCGCGCTGCTGACGCTCGTGCACGTCGTGCGACCCCACCGAGGGCGCCGAGGCGGTGGGCCGGGTGAACGGCACCATCCGCAACTCGTAGCCCGGCAGCTCCTTGGCGATCGCCGCGGGCAGGTGCAGCTCCATGAACTGCCACGCCCCCTGGTTCTCCGGCTCGTCCTGGACGTACCGGACGTCGGTGACGTGCCGGTACTTGGCGAGTTCGGCCGCGAGTTCGGCGGTCGGCAGCGGGTAGAGCCGCTCCAGGGAGATGATCGCGACCTGCTGGTCGAGCCCCATTTTCGCGCGTTCGGCGACCAGCTCCCACCGGATCTTGCCGGAGCAGAGCAGCACGCGCCGCACGGTGGACGGATCGGTGATCGACGGGTCGCCGAGCGCCGGGCTCCAGTGACCGGAGGTGAAGTCCTCCGGCTGGGAGGTGGCGAGCTTGTTCCGCAGCATCGACTTGGGGGTCATGATGACGACCGGCCGGTGCCAGTTCACGTACGCGTGCGTGCGCAGCAGGTGGAAGTGGTTCGCCGGCGTCGACGGCTGGCAGACGGCGAGCGCGCCCTCGCTGCACAGCTGCAGCCATCGCTCGATCCGTGCCGAGGAGTGGTCGGGTCCCTGGCCCTCGTACCCATGGGGCAGCAGCAGGACGACGCCCGACTTCTGCTGCCACTTCGCGTAGCCGGAGCTGATGAACTCGTCGGCGATGGTCTGCGCGCCGTTGGCGAAGTCGCCGAACTGCGCCTCCCACAGCACGAGGGCGTCCGGCCGCGCCACCGAGTACCCGTACTCGAAGCCCATGACCGCGTACTCGCTGAGCAGTGAGTCGTAGATGTCGAACGGAGCCTGGCCCTCGGTGAGGTGCTTGAGCGGCACGTACTCCTCGTTCGTCACCCGGTCGACGACCGCGGCGAAGCGCTGGCTGAAGGTGCCCCGGCGGGTGTCCTGCCCGCTGAGGCGCACCGGCCGGCCCTCCATGAGCAGCGAGCCGAACGCCAGCAGCTCCGCGGTCGCCCAGTCGATCGGGCCCTCCATGATCGCCTTGGCCCGGCGCTCCAGCTGGGGCAGCACCTTGGGGTGCGGCGTGAAGCTCGCGGGCAGCCGGACGTAGGCGTCGGCGACCCGTTGGAGGTCGTCGCGGGTGATGTTCGTGCCGAGCGCCGCCGCCGGTTTGGTCGGGTAGTACGGCGTGCGCACGTACTCCTCGTCGGTGGTGTCGGCGGCGTCCTTGTGGGACGCCGCGAACAGCTGCTCGAGCCGCGAGCGGAACCGGCTCATCGCCTCGTCGGCGTCCTGCGTGGTGATGTCGCCACGGCCGATGAGTTGCTCGACGTAGAGCCGGCGGGTCGAGCGCTTCTGCTCGATGAGGTCGTACATGTGCGGCTGGGTGAAGCTCGGGTCGTCGCCCTCGTTGTGGCCCCGGCGTCGGTAGCAGACGAGGTCGACGACGACGTCGCGGTGGAACTGCTGGCGGTACTCGAAGGCGATCTGGGCGGCCCGCACGCAGGCGTCCGGGTCGTCGCCGTTCACGTGGATCACCGGCGCCTGGATGGTCTTGGCGACGTCGGTGCAGTAGACCGAGGTGCGCGACTCGTGGGGGGCGGTGGTGAAGCCCACCTGGTTGTTGACCACGACGTGGATCGTGCCGCCCGTGCGGTAGCCCCGCAGCTGGCTCATCTGCAGCACCTCGTAGACGACGCCCTGCCCCGCGAAGGACGCATCGCCGTGCATGAGGATCGGCAGCACGGGGAAGTCGTCGCGGCCCAGCTGGTCCTGCTTGGCGCGGGTGATGCCCTCGAGGACCGGGTTGACCGCTTCGAGGTGGCTCGGGTTGGCGGCGACGGACGCCTTGATGG
>JAJYQH010000154.1 GCA_021794705.1 Actinomycetes bacterium
CCGGGACGCCGGCGACGACGGCTGGGCCCGCGACTCCGCCCGGTGGGCGAGCGATGCCCGGCTGGCGCCCGTCTTCGGCAAGTACTTCGGGCCCCCCGTGAGCTGCGACGTGTGGTCGGCGCGCCCGGCAGACCAGCTCGACGTGAAGGCCGAGGGAGCCCCGCCGATCGTGGTGCTGGGCACCACCGGGGATCCTGCCACGCCCTACCAGCAGTCGGTCGGAATGGCGGCACAGCTGGCCAGCGGGGTGCTGGTCACGTGGAAGGGCGCCGGTCACTCGGCGTTCATGCTCGGCAACGACTGCGTCCGCGGCACCGTGCTCCGCTACGTCAACGAGGGAGTGGTGCCCCGGTCCGGCACCTCGTGCTGAGCAGGCCGTCCGGCGTCCCGCAGGTTCGCGCGCATGTCCCGGCGTCGGTATAGTTGCCTCGGCTCCGGGCACCCCGGGACGCCGGCCGCCTTAGCTCAGTTGGCAGAGCGACGCACTCGTAATGCGTAGGTCTGGGGTTCGACTCCCCAAGGCGGCTCCATCCCTGTCGGGCGTTCTCCGGTTCGAGAGGATCGGCAGCGCCACCGGCGAATGACGAGCGATTTCGAGCGAAGGCGGCGGTGACGCTGCGATGCGTCCCGCACGGGCCGCCAGCCGGACCGCCGAACGGCCCTCGCCTCGCTACTGCGAAACGTGCACCTGCTGCCATGCCCCATGGAGCGGGGGTGTGGCAGGTGGAGCAAAGTCTGCAGGACGCCCTCGGCCGAGGGTCGCGCGGGGGCCGCCGAAGGGGAGCAGGGCGCGCCATTGATCACCGCTTGCCAGTGGGAAATTCGGGAAGTTATACCAGTCAGTGTAGGGAAAAAGAATGAGCGTTGGTTCCGGTATTGGAATTCGGCTGAACGACTTTCCGCCAAACCGTAGACGGCTCCGTTTTTTCGGGTCTATCGTCTCCGCTTAGTCGACGTGATCGTGACTCCCGCGAACTCGAAGACGAAGGTGGAGGCTCTTCGACCGGGGGAATCGTCAGCAAGGTCGCCGCATGGGCGTTGTCCCGCGGGCTCACGGCGCGCCAGGACCGATCCGGTCCGGGGCGCGGCGAAGGAGCGTCCGCGCACCCCAGACCCTCGTTCCCCGATTCACGAGCGTTCTGTGCGCCTTCGTCCTCATGATCGCGCTGGGCCTCGGGCCCACCGGGGCCGCCCTGCCCGTGGCGTCCGCGAGCGGGAAGACCGCCGCGACCACGCCCACCAGCCCGCCCGTCACCGCGGCGACGACGTCCGGGGCAACGACCCACACTGCGCGGCACCTGCGGGCCGCTGTCACGCTCGACCTCGGGTCGGCGGTGACGGCGGTGGCCGGCTCGGCCCTGGCCGGCCTTCCCGCACCCGGGAATTCCATCAATAGCAGCTTGTCGAACGGCAATTCCGGATCTGTCGGCCTGACCGGTGCGAATATCGGCGCCGTTCCCGGTAGCTCGGTTCGTCTCAGCATTCCCCCGATGCCCACCGGCTCGGGGGCGTCGGCGTCTCCGACGGCGCGGCCGTCGATCGTGCTGCCCGGGTCGGGATCGAACACCCCGTCGTCGGGGCCGACGCCGACGGGCAGCACCGGGTCGCACATGACCTGCGTCCGCTCGGCCGACGGCAACTCGGTGACCTGCACGTCGGGCACACCGGCGAAGTCGACGGCCACGCCCAGTGCCTCGGCCACGACGAGTTCGCCCAGCCCCTCGGCGACGGCGACGACCAGCACGCCCGCGCCGACCACCACCTCGCCGACGACCACCACCTCGCCGACGAGCTCAGCGACGGTGACGCCCTCGGTGACCGCGACCACGAGCAGCGCTCCCGCCCCGACGTCGGCATCCTCGACGCCGACCGGGACGACGCTGCCGATCATGGCCGCCGCCGCGCCCGCCACCCCGGTGGCCGCGAGCGCCGACCTTACCCAGGCCGCCCTTGACGCGGCCGTGGCCTCCGCCGAGGCCGACTGGAAGTCCGTCGACCCGTCGGCGGACTTCAGCGGTGCCAAGTTCACGATCCAGGACCTCCCCGGCCTCGAACTCGGCTCCGATGGGTCGTGCACCGTCGCGATCGACATCGACGCCGCGGGCTGGGGTTGGGGCGCGGGCGGGATGAGCCTGCCGACGGTCGTCCGCCACGAACTCGGTCACTACCTCGGCCTCGGGCACACGACCACCGGGCTCATGGCGCCGACGCTGTCGGCCGGCCAGAGCTGGCCCGTGGACGGGTCCCTGCTGCCCCAGCCCTCCGCCACCAGCGCCACGTCGTCGAGCACGGCGACCACCTCCGCCTCGACCAGCGGGTCGTCCACGTCGACCGGCACGACGACCGCCGGCACGTCGACCCTCACGGCGTCGACGGCAACCGCGGCCACCGACTCGGGGTCCACCAGCCCGTCGGCCAGCCAGACGACGTCGGCGACCACCAGCCCGGCGACGAGCGGCACCGCCTCGGCGTCGGCCCCGTCGACCAGCCAGACCAGCTCGGCGAGCACCAGCCCGTCGACCACGCAGAGCAGCTCGGCGACCACCAGCCCGTCGGCCAGCCAGACGAGCCAGGCGAGCACCAGCCCGTCGACCTCGACCACGACGACCGCCACGACCTCCACCGGCACGTCGACGGCAGCGACCACCTCGCCGACGCTCGCCTGGTCGGCCGCCGGCACGACGCTCACGCTCGCCGCGGGCGCCGGGACCGTGGACGGCACGGTCACCTTCGACGCCGCGAGCCACTCGGTCACCTACCAGCCGGCCTCCGGCGCCGCGGTCGTCGGCTCGACCGCCGGCATGACCCGGGTGGTCGTCCTCGGCGGCGCCGGCAACGACGCGGTCACCTTCGCCGACCTGCCGACCGGACTCTCGGTGCTCTACGACGGCGGCGCGGGGGCCAACCTCGTCGGCGGACCCTCGACCGACACCGCGTGGTCGATCACGGGGGCGGACGCCGGTTCGTTCGCCGGCGGTGTCGTCGCGTTCGCGCACGTCGGGCACCTGCTCGGCGCCGCCAACAACCGCGACACGTTCACGCTCGGCGCGTCCGGGTCGCTCAGCGGCCTGCTCGACGGCGGCCCGGGCGGCTACGACACCCTCGTCGTCGCCGGCACCCGGCACATCGTCGTCGCCACCGGCTCGGACGCCCACTCGGGTACGGTCACGGTCGACGGAACACCCCTGCGCTACGCCGGCCTCGAGCCGATCGGCATCCCCGCCGCTGCCTCCGTCACCGTCAACCAGCTCGGCGACGCGGCAGTGACCGTCAGCGGCACGACGCTGAGCGTCACCGGCGGGGGCGAGACGGTCACCGTCGACATCACCCCGCTCACCAGC
>JAJYQH010000357.1 GCA_021794705.1 Actinomycetes bacterium
CTCCGAGCAGGTCGCCGACTCCGAGCAGGCCGCCGACTCCGAGCAGGCCGGCGACACCGCGTCCGAGTGACCCGCCCGACGATCCCACAACTCAACGAAAGGGCATGAGCATGGCAATCACTGCCGCTGATGTGAAGAAGCTCCGCGACACCACCGGTGCCGGAATGATGGACGCCAAGAAGGCCCTCACCGAGGCCGAGGGCGACTTCGACAAGGCCATCGAGATCCTGCGGATCTCCGGCCAGGCGAAGGCCGCCAAGCGCAGCGACCGGGACGCCGCGAACGGCCTGGTCGCCGCCGCGGGCAACGCTCTCATCCAGCTCGCGGCCGAGACCGACTTCGTCGCCAAGAACGAGGAGTTCATGGCCCTCGCGCAGGACATCGCGCAGGCCGTCGACGCGAACAGGGCCGAGGGGCTGCTGGACGCCGGCGCCGTCACGTTGTGGCAGGACCGCGACATGAGCGTCAACGACGCCGTCAACGACCTGGCCGTGCGCATCGGCGAGAAGCTCGAGCTCAAGCAGGCCGCGTACTTCGACGGCCACGTGAGCACCTACCTGCACCGCCGCTCCCAGGACCTGCCGCCCCAGGTGGGCGTCATGGTCGAGTACGAGGGCGACGACGAGGAGTTCGTGCACGCGCTGTGCCTGCAGATCGCGGCGATGAGCCCCGTCTACGTCACCCGTGACGACGTCCCGGCCGAGCTGGTCGAGAACGAGCGCCGGATCGCCGAGGCGACCGCTCGCGAGGAGGGCAAGCCCGAGGGCGCCCTGCCGCGCATCGTCGAGGGCCGGCTCAACGGCTTCTTCAAGGACAACTGCCTCGTCGACCAGATGTCGGTGTCCGACGACAAGAAGACCGTGGGTGCCCTCATGAAGGAGCACGGGATCAGCGTCTCGCGCTTCGTGCGGTTCGCCGCGGCGTCCTGAATCGGGCCCACCGATCGAGTCCTGCGACCAAGTAGAGTGACATGCGCCGTGCCGCTAGGTGCGGCGCATGTCGCATGGATGGGCCAGTCACCGTTCGTCCCGGGGCCCGGGATCCGATGAGCGCCGAGGAGTGCCGATGAACTACCCCTACCAGCGCGTGGTGCTGAAGCTGTCCGGAGAAGTGTTCGGCGGCGGATCGGTCGGTGTCGACCCGGACGTGGTGGCGGCGCTCGCCGACCAGATCGCCGAGGTCGTCCGACGGGGGATCCAGGTGGCCATCGTGGTGGGGGGCGGCAACTTCTTCCGCGGCGCCGAGCTCCAGGCGCGGGGGATGGAACGCCAGCGCGCCGACTACATGGGGATGCTGGGCACCGTGATGAACTGCCTCGCGCTGCAGGACTTCCTCGAGAAGGACGGCGTGCAGACCCGGGTGCAGACGGCGATCACGATGGGCCAGGTGGCCGAGCCGTACATCCCGCGGCGGGCCGAACGGCACCTCGAGAAGGGCCGGGTCGTCATCTTCGGTGCGGGCGCCGGCATGCCGTACTTCTCCACCGACACGACCGCCGCCCAGCGGGCGCTTGAGATCCGGGCGGGCGCGCTGTTCATGGGCAAGCAGGGCGCCGACGGCGTCTACGACAGCGACCCCAACGCCAACCCGGACGCCGTGAAGTTCGACGAGTTGACCTACGACGAGTACCTCACCCGAGACCTCAAGATCGCCGACGCCTCGGCCATCGCCCTGGCCCGCGACAACAACCTTCCGATGGTGTTCTTCAACCTCGACGTGCCGGGCAACATCGTGCGCGCGGTGTTGGGGGAGCGCATCGGCACCCTCGTGCACAGCTGAGCAACCCGTAAGAAGGAAGAGGAATCCCCGTGATTGCTGACATCATCAAGGACGCCGAACAGAAGATGCGCGGCGCGGTCGAGTTCGCCAAGGAGGAGTTCGGCGCCATCCGCACGGGACGGGCACACCCCGCGATGTTCAACAAGCTGATGGCCGACTACTACGGCGCGCCGACGCCGCTGCAGCAGCTGGCGACCTTCCAGGTGCCCGAGGCCCGCACCATCCTCATCACCCCCTACGACCGCTCGGCCATGGCCGCCATCGAGCGGGCGATCCGCGACTCCGACCTCGGCGTCAACCCGTCCAACGACGGCCACACGATCCGGTGCATCCTGCCCGCCCTCACCGAGGAGCGGCGCAAGGAGTACATCAAGATGGCGCGGCACAAGGCCGAGGAGGGCCGCGTCTCGGTGCGCAATGTGCGCCGGCACGCGATCGAGTCGGTCAAGCGGCTGGAGAAGGACAAGGAGATCGGCGAGGACGAGGCCGTGCGCGCCGAGAAGGCCCTCGACGCCTCGACGAAGAAGTTCGTCGACGAGATCGACGAGCTGCTCAAGGGCAAGGAGCAGGACCTCCTCGAGGTCTGAGTGCTCGTGGCGGGCGACGAACCGAACCGCTCCGCGGGCGACCTGACGGGAACGCCGGCGGCGTCCGCGGGGTCGCCGGCGACACCCGAGGCGCCGCGGGGGAGCCGGGCCGGGCGTGACCTGCCCGCCGCCATCGGCGTGGGCGTCGCGCTGTTCGTCGCGATCGTCGGCAGCCTCGAGTGGTTCCACCTCGGGTTCGTGCTGCTGCTGGCGGCGACGCTCGCCCTCGGGGCGCACGAGGTGGCGCGCGCCCTGCGCCGCATCGGCATGCACGCCGCCACCTGGCCGATCGTCGTGGGCGCGGTGGGCATCGTCATCGGCAGCTACCTCGCGGCGGAGGTGCCCCAGGCGGGCATCACGTCCAACACCTGGCTGCTCGTCTCCACCGGTCTCACCGTGCTGCTGGCTCTCATCTGGCGGATGCCGGGAGGGTCCGACGGGTACGTGCGGGACGCCGCGGCCAGCCTGTTCATCATCGCCTACGTCCCGCTGCTCGGGGCATTCGTGCCCCTCATGCTCGCCGCGCCCGACGGCGTCCACCGGGTCGTCGTGTACATCGTCTGCGTCATGGCCTCCGACATCGGCGGCTACGGCGTGGGCGTCGTCGCCGGGCGACACCAGATGGCGCCGAGGATCAGCCCGAAGAAGACCTGGGAGGGCTTCGCCGGATCGATCGGCCTCGGCATCGTGGTGGGCATCCTCGGGGCCACCCTGCTGCTGCACACGCACTGGTGGGTGGGGCTGCTCCTCGGCGTCCTGCTCGTCGGCTTCGGCACGGCCGGCGACCTGGTCGAGTCGCTCGTCAAACGCGACGTCGGCATCAAGGACATGTCGCACATCCTCCCCGGTCATGGCGGGGTCATGGACCGCATCGACTCGATGCTCGTGGCCGCCCCCGTAGCCTGGCTGATCATGCACGTGACGCTCGCGGTCGGCCCGATCATCGGGCAGTGAGCCTCGCTCGCACAACC
>JAJYQH010000149.1 GCA_021794705.1 Actinomycetes bacterium
CCCGAAGCCGCCGGCGGCGAGACTGCGCAGCGCGGTCTCCCTGCCCTTCGACGTGACCACGCCGACCTCGGCCCCCTGGGCCTTGAGGCCCTCCACGAGCTCGGGGACCCCCTCGTAGTCCTCCTGGAGCTCCTCGAGGTGGGCCAGGTTGAACCGGCGGTAGGCGGCGATGAGGTCGTCGATCCGCTCGTGCCCCGCGAGCGCGTCCCACAGGGTCATGCCCACCAGCGGGCGCACCATCGACTCCTCGATCCGCTCCCCGAGCACCTCGTCGAACGCCACGGCGTACGACCGGAGGATCAGCGGGACGGTGTTCACGAGGGTGCCATCGAGGTCGAAGAGCACCACGGGCCAGCGCAGCGACATGGTCCCGAGGGTACCGACCGGGGCGGCGATCCCCCACCCGCTCGCTGGTACCCCCGAGTTCGCGAGACGACCTCTGGTACGCCGGTCCCGCCGCGAGTACCATTCCACGCATGACGAATAATCCGCGGCACGGTTCGTCGGAACCGGCCGCCGTGGCCGCCGGGAACCCCCGGCACGCCGCCGGGGAGGCATCCGCCACCGGGGCCGGACGCGGCGAGGTGGCCATCGACGTCGCGCACCTTCGCGTCGTCCGGGGCAAGCGGCTGGTGCTGCCCGACCTCAGCGTCCGCATCCCCCACGGGGAGGTCACGGGACTGCTCGGCCCGAGCGGCGGCGGGAAGAGCACGCTCATCCGCTCGATCGTCGGCGTCCAGCTGGTCGAGTCGGGGACGATCACGGTGCTCGGGGAGCCTGCCGGCAGCCCGCAGTTGCGGCACCGGGTCGGCTACGTCACCCAGGCGCCCTCCGTCTACGCCGACCTCAGCGTCCGCGAGAACATCGCCTACTTCGGACGGCTCATCGGCGCCTCCGGCGACGACGTCGACTGGGCGATCGACCAGGTCGGACTGGGCGACCACGCCGGCCAGCGGGTCGCCAACCTGTCGGGCGGCCAGTTGTCGCGCACGTCCCTCGCGTGCGCCCTGGTCGGGCGTCCCGAGGCGCTGGTGCTCGACGAACCGACCGTCGGGCTCGACCCGGTGCTGCGGCGCTCCCTGTGGACCCTGTTCCACGAGCTCGCGGACGCCGGTACCACCCTGCTCGTCTCCTCCCACGTCATGGACGAGGCCACCCGCTGCGACCGGCTGCTGCTCCTCCGGGAGGGACGGATCCTCGCCGACGACACCCTCGACGGACTGCTCGCGCGCACCGGCACCCGGGACGCCGAGTCGGCCTTCCTCGCGCTCATCGACGCCGAGGAGGCCGAGGGTCGTCGGGAGGTGGCGTCATGAGGCTCGCGTTCGTCACCGCCGGGCGCATCCTGCGCCAGCTGCGCAACGACCCCCGCACCATCGGGCTCATGCTCGTCGTCCCGCTGGTGCTCATCGGCCTGATGGCCTGGATCTACAAGGACCAGCCGCAGATCTTCGACCACGTCGGCCCGGCCCTGCTCGGGGTCTTCCCGCTCACCGTGATGTTCATCGTCACCTCGATCACCACCCTGCGCGAGCGCCAGTCGGGCACCCTCGAGCGGCTGCTCACCACCCCGCTCACCAAGGGGGCGTTCATGAGCGGGTACGCCCTGGCCTTCGGGGTGGTGGCGCTGCTGCAGGCGCTGCTGGCGTCCGCCTGGTCGGTGTGGGTATGCGGCATGAGCATCCGCGGACCCTGGTGGCAGCTGGTCGTCGTCGCGGTCGTGGACGCCGTCCTCGGCACGTCGCTGGGTCTGCTGGCGTCCGGCTTCGCCCGCTCGGAGTTCCAGGCGGTGCAGTTCATGCCGGCGTTCATCCTGCCGCAGTTCCTCCTGTGCGGGCTGTTCGCGCCCCGCGACACCCTGCCCACGGGGCTGAAGCAGCTGTCCGACGTGCTCCCGCTGTCGTACGCGGTCGACGCGATGAACACGCTGGCGACGACGGTGTCCGACAACTCGACGGTGTTCCGCGACATCGGCATCCTCGTCGGCTTCAGCATCCTCGCCCTGGTGCTCGGCGCCCTCACCCTGCGGCGCCGCACCGAGTGAGCCGGCCGCCCTCGTTGCCGCCGACGGTAGGCTGTCGGCGTCCGGCAGGAGGTGGCGATGGCGTCTGAGGTGAGCGAGCCGCGTCCGGTCGTGCCCGGGGATTCGGGCGCGACCGCAGAGGACGCCGCCACGCCCGGCGAGATCCTCACCCTGCCGCCGCTCGACGAGATCGAGCCGGGCATCCCCATCAGCGGCGCGACCGGGCAGCCGCGCCGCGGCAAGGTCATGGTCGCCGGCATGGCGTTCCTCTACGCGGCGGCACTCAGCGGGGCCGTCGCCCTCGCCACGGCCTGGTGGGACACCATCCACGTGGCCACCTGGCCCACCTCGGCCCGGCTGTTCTCGATGGCCCATGTCGCCGCCGGGTCGTGGCAGTCGGTGCTCCTCGCACTGGCGCTGGGGCTGATCGGGGCGACCATGGTGAGCGTCCCGGCCATCGCCGGGTTCAACGCGTGGAACGGCTACCGCTGGAGCCGGATCGCCGGCCTCGTCGCGGTCGCCGTGAGCGGGCTCGCCTGGTTCCTCAACCCGATCGCCTGGGTGGGGCTGCCGCTCAGCGTCGTCGGGGCCGCGATCCTCTGGACCCGCCCGGTCACCCGCTACTACGGCCACTGGGAGGCGTTCCGCGGTGGCGAGGCGCGGCGTCCGGCCGTCTACGGCCACCTCACCTACGGCCCCCTGCCGCGCTACCGCTGACGCGATGGCCGCTGCCCTGCTCACCGCCCTCCGCGACGCGGTTCGGGGACGACTGCGCCGAGCAGCCGGGCCGGGGGCCGCCCCGCCTCGGTGGACGCCGGCGACCGGGGGCCGTCCCGCAGCCCCGGTTCCCGGGCGCTCCGACGGCGCCACCTATCCCCCGTTCCCGGGCGGCTATCCGGGCGACTTTCTGGGGCGCCCGGCGATCAGGTACGCGCCGCACCCCGACGACCGTGCCGACCCGGGCGAGGTGGTCTGGGCCTGGGTGCCCTACGAGGAGGACCACCGCATCGGCAAGGACCGGCCGGTGCTCGTCATCGGGCTCGACGGGGGATGGCTGCTCGCGTCCCCGCTGACGAGCGAGGACCACGACCGGGACGCGGCGCAGGAGGCGTCCCGGGGGCGCTTCTGGATGGACATCGGCGCGGGAGACTGGGACGCCCGGCGGCGTCCGAGCGAGGTGCGGCTGGACCGGATCGTCCGCGTCGACCCGGCGCACGTGCGCCGCACGGGCGGGCGGCTGGACGAGTCGATGTTCGCCACCGTGGCCCGCGCGATCCTCGCCCGTCGCGGCGTCCGTTAGCCGGGGCGGCCG
>JAJYQH010000300.1 GCA_021794705.1 Actinomycetes bacterium
CCGGGCGGGGCCGCGGGCCGGAACGGCGCAGCCGCGCGTCGAGGGCGCGGGCGCCGCGCAGGGCGACCGGATCGAAGCTCACGGGTGGCTCGTGATCGTCGGCCAGGAAGTTCGTCTCCGACTCCGGTAGCAGGGTGTGCTCCCGGTGCGTCGCCCCGCCGACGGCGGCGCAGGCCTCGACGAGCTCGGCCAGCACGGGGGTCGTGGGCACCGGTTCGTTGCTGCGGGGGTCGCGTCCCTGATGGATCACGACGAGGGTGTCGGTGGCGGCGGCGATCGCGGAGTGCAGCGATCTCAGGGACGCCGCACGCACCCCGGACTCGGGCAACGTGCGGTCGGGCACCAGGTTGTCGCCGTCGTGACGCACCGGCGGGGGGACGGTCGCGTCGTCGAGCCCGAGGACCACGACCACCCGGTGCCCGACGTCGTCGAGGTCGTCGAGCCGGGTGACGAGGAGCGACCCGTTGCCGTGGTTGGGACGCCCGGCGCCGACGTGGACGAGCCGGTCGAAGTGCGAGCGCAGGTCTCCCCGGCTCACCGCGACATCGGCGCCGGCGGTGAGTTCGGCGAGCGCGGCGAGCTCGGCCCGTGCGTGGGCGAGCACCCGCGCCGTGTCGCCGTCGCCGGGCGAGGTGAGGGCGTCGAGTGCCTCGACCAGCCTCCGGGACCATTCGGACATGGGCGCCGGCGTCTGCCAGACGCCGAGGATGCGCCGGACACGCGAGAGGATCTCGGCCGCCGCGCCGATCGCGGGCAGATGCCGCGACGACACCTGCGGGACGGGCACGACCGTGTCGAGCCAGCCGGGCGGGCGGTCGGCGAGGGCGACGCCGACGAGCATCCGCTCGATGCCCACCAGCCAGGTCGACTGGCGCACCGCGGCGAGCCCGAACCGTGCCCGGTGCGCGGCGTCGACGCCCCAGTGCGTCTCGGCCCGGTGCAGCAGCCGGGCGAGCGCGTCGAGGTCGTCGGGGTCGAGCGAGAACCGGGTCGCGACGAGCGGCGACGAGCAGAGGTCGACGAAGTCCTGGGCGGTGGCGCGGCTCACCGGCAGCAGCAGCAGCCGCCGGAGGAGGTCGAAGGCGGGGTTGGCCTCGTCGACTCCGGACGCCGCCACCTGCACCCGGAGCTCGGTGCCGGGGTGGCGGCCGGCGCGCGGCACCTCCTCGTCGTCGGCGCGGTGCGGGCGGGTTCCGAAGGCGGCGCGGACGAGGGGCGCGTACTCGTCGAGCCGGGGACATACGACGACGACGTCGCGGGGCTCGAGGGTGGGCGATTCGACGAACAGCGCGCACAGCACGTCGCGGAGCACCTCGACCTGACGGTCGGGGCCGTGGCTGGCGTGCACCTGAACGGTGCCGTCGGGGGCCGGCCGGACGCCGGTGACCGCCGGTCGCCGGGGCGAGAGCAGGTTGGCCTGCAGCCGGTGCAGCACGGTGTCGAGGACCGGAGCCCCGTCGCCGACCGGGGTGGTCGACCCGTCCGGGCCGAGCAGCCGGTGCATCTGGGCGCGGGCCGACTGCCCGAGCCGCTCGCCCCACGGCGTCGCCATGCCGGCGGGCGCGAGCATCCACACCGTCACCGGACGCACCCGCGCCACGGCGGCGAGGAACTCGTGTTCGAAGGCGGTCATCGGCCCCGGGTCGACGAGCAGCAGACTGTCGCGGAGGCCCGCGATCGCTCGACCGTCGGCCACGAACTGGAGCAGCCGGTCGTGCCGGGTCACGGGGTCGTCGACGGGGGACAGCAGCTCGCGGCAGGCCCGCCACACGGCCGGTTGCCAGGCCGCCGAGGGCCCCAGGACGTCGCCTCCCGGGTCGACGTCGGTGCCGCCGGTCCAGGATCGGAGCATCCCGGGGGCGTCGCGGACGTAACCGAGCATCAGCCGGGCGATGCGGTCGGCGGTGGCCATCCAGCGTCCGGGGCGCTGCTCGCCGTCGTCGGTGCCGGTCCCCCCGGACGCCGCCGGGTGCAGCAGGTGGTGGGCCACGGGGGCGAACCTCGGGTCGCCGACGGAGGCGTGCAGCACCGACAGCACCGTGAGGGTGAGCGGACGCCGTCGCCACGGGTCGCGCTCGGGGGCGAGGTGGGCCAGGTCGGCCTGGACCCGCCGGTGCACGCCGGCCAGGGTGGGGAAGTCGATCCCCGCGCAGATGCCCGCGTGCCGGTCGGACGCCGTCCCGGTGCGGGTGGCGATCGCCTGGGAGAGGGCCCTGCGCGCAGCCGGGCCGCGGACGACGAGTTCCATGGTCGCGAACGGATCGTCGGGACGCGCCTCGTGGACGGCCTGCACCACGTCGTCGACGAGGTCGCTCCAGCGGGTGGCGAGGCGAACCGAGAGCCCGCCCCGCTCACCGATGTCCGCGGGGGGATACCCCTCGGGATGCTGCACGGAGACGCTCGTCATGATGGGCCTCACCCTACGCAAGGGCACCGACACTTTCGCTCCGGTCCCGGCCACCCGGTGAGGCGCGTCCGCCCCTTTCGCCGAGGGGGCGGACGTGAAACTGTCGGGCCGAGCGCCTAGGGTCGGGCGGGATGTGGCCGCCGCAGTGGGTGCGGCGCTTCGAGGGTCGGGAGGTGCAGGTGGGGATCGACCCGCAGCAGGTTCTCGACGCCCTCGACCCCGAGCAGCGCGAGGTCGCGACCTCGTCGGGTGCGCCGACCGTGGTCATCGCCGGCGCGGGAACCGGCAAGACGCGCGCGCTCACCCACCGCATCGCCTACGCCGCACTCACCGGCGTGCTCGACCCCCGGCGCACGCTCGCCGTGACGTTCACCACCCGCGCCGCCGGCGAGCTCAGGGCCCGGCTGGCCGCGCTCGGCGTCCCGCAGGTGCAGGCCCGCACCTTCCACTCCGCAGCCCTGCGCCAGAACCGCTACTTCTGGCCGCGCGCCTACGGCGTCGACCTCCCTCAGGTGACCGACTCGCGCATCCGGCTGGTCGCCGAGGCGAGCAACCGGCACCGTCTGGGCGCCGACACGGCGCTGCTCCGCGATCTGGCGGGGGAGATCAGCTGGGCGAAGGTGAGCAACGTCCCGGTCGGCGACTACCCCGCCCTCGCTCGTGCCGCGGGCCGCGAGTTCACCAAGGCCGACCCGGAGGCCGTCGCGCGGGTCTTCGCCACCTACGAGCAGCTGAAGACGGCGCGCGGTCTCATCGACTTCGACGACGTGTTGCTGTGCAACGCCGCCCTGCTGTCACAGCACCCCGACATCGCCGCCGAGGTGCACGCCACGTACGCGCACTTCGTCGTCGACGAGTTCCAGGACGTGTCCCCGCTGCAGCACACGGTGCTCAACCTCTGGCTCGGGGGACGCCACGACGTGTG
>JAJYQH010000134.1 GCA_021794705.1 Actinomycetes bacterium
ACGGTCACCACCATGCCGGGCACCATGAGCGGGACGATCACCTTGCGCAGTGCCCCGAACCGGGTGAGGCCGTCGATCATCGCGGCCTCCTCGTAGCTCGTGGAGATCTGGCGCATGTTGGTGACCAGCAGCCACGTGGAGAACGGGATGGCGAAGGTGAGGTAGGTGAGGATGAGCGCCGGCCGGCTGCCGATGATCTGGACGCCGATCGCGCTGCCGACCGAGGAGAACACGACGAACAGCGGAAGGATGATCATCGTCGCGGGCACGGCCTGCAGCCCGACGAGCGACGACAGGAACGGCCCGCGGCCCCGGAACCGGAACCGGGTGAGCACGTAGGCGGCCCCCAGCCCGAACAGGGTCGCGATCACCGCGGCCGTGAACGAGGCGATGAAGCTGTTGACCAGGCCCCGGGCCAGGTCGACGGTGGAGAACACGCTGCGGTAGTTGCCGAAGACGAAGTGCGACGGCCAGAGCTTGGCCGATGCGGCGTCCAGGTCGGGGCTCACCGAGATGATGAGCATGTAGAGCACGGGCAGCAGCAGCAGCATGAGGAACGCGATGACGAGCACCTGCAGCCACCGTGGCAGCAGGCGTTGCGGGTCGCGCACCATCCGCTTGCGGCGGCCGAGGGGCGAGGCGACGGTTGCCGACATGTCAGTCCTCTCCGGGCGCGGCGGTGAGCCGGGACGCGCGCAGGTAGAAGAAGGCGGGGATCAGGGTGAGGATCAGCGAGAGCACGCTCATGGCACTGCCCAGGCCGAAGCTGAAGTCCTGGAACGACGTCTGGTAGATGTTCACCTGCAGGGTGAGCACGTCGTTGGGTGCCGGCGTCCCGAACAGGACGAACGGCAGGGTGAAGTTGTTGAAGTGGTTGAGCGTCGACAACAGCAGGCCGAGCAGCAACTGGTGCCGGATCTGCGGGATCACGATGAACGCGATCTTCTTCACCCAGGTGACGCCGTCGACGTCGGCGGCCTCGTACAACTCGTCGGGGATCGCCTGGAGCCCGGCCAGCGTCATCATGTAGACGAACGGCCAGGACGCCCAGATGTCGACGAGCACCAGGGCCCAGAACGAGTGCGGCCCGATGAGCCACTGCATGTTGTGCAGGCCGAGGACCTTGTTGAACACCCCGTCGGGACGCAGGATGAACCGCCACACGGTCGCCGTGACGAAGGACGGGAGCACGTAGGGCACGAGGAACAACGAGCGGACCAGCCCGCGTCCCCGGAACCGGGTGTTCACCGCGAGCGCGGCGAGGAAGCCGATCGGCGCCCCGAAGGCGGTGGTGAGCACGGCGAAGGCGAGGCTGATCCAGATCGAGTGCAGCAGCAGCGCCGCCGACAGCGAGTGGGAGTAGTTCCTCAGGCCGACGAACGGGGACGACACCCACGTCCGCAGGTTGTACTGGTCGAGCTGGATGAAGCTGATGTAGGCCCCGATGAGGAACGGGACGCCGATCACCAGCACCAGCAGCACGAGGGTGGGCGACATGAGCCACAGGGGACGGCCCCCTGCGACGTAGTCGCGACGGCGGCCCCGCTTCGGCCGGCCGCCCGGGGCGGCGGACAGATCCGCCGCCGCCCCAGGTGTCAGCATCTGGTTGCTCATGGCAACTCCGGGTCCCGCTGCCCCGTCACTGTCCCGCGCGATCGAGGCTCTGCTGAGCCTTCGAGTTGGCGGCGGACAGCAGCGACTGCAGCTGGTTCACGTCGTAGGTGCCCTTGGAGAGGCTGGAGTCGGACTGCACGACGACGTTGGCGATGCCGTTCTGGAAGTCGGCCCACGCGCCGGTGAAGGCGGTCGGGGTCGAGCCCTTCTCGGCGTCCGCGAACGGTGCCAGCTGCGGGTTGTCCTTGAGCACCTGGTCGAGCGCCTGCTGGTTGGTGGGCAGGTTGCCGAACAGCTTGAACTGCTCCACCTGCATGTCGGTGTCGGTCGACAGCTTCGCGTAGGCGAGGGCGAGGTCCTTGTTCTTGGTGTACGACGCGATCGCGAGGTTGTCACCCGAGACGATCGTCTGCGCGGCGTTGGCCCCGGCCGGCAGCGAGTTCATGCCGATCCCGACGCCCGGCAGCGGGGCGAAGGCGTACTTGCCCTTGACCGCGCTGCTCGAGCTGTCGAGGGTGTTGATGGCCGTGGCCGTCGCCATCGGGAAGATCGCCGCCTTGCCGCTGGCGAAGGCCGCCATGGCGTCCGCGTCCTTCCAGCCGGCGCTCGCCGGATCCACGACCTTGTCCTTGGTGAGCAGGTCGAAGTACCCGGTCGTGGCCTTGAGCACCTGCGGCGAGTTGAGCTGGGCGGTCTTGAGGTCCTTGCTCACGAATGACCCGCCCTGCTGCTCGGTGAGCGCCCAGATGAACTTCCACGGGTCGTAGGTGTCGGCGTAGCCGATCGCCATGCCGTAGACGCCGTTCTTGGTGAGCTTCTGCGAGTCGGAGATGAGCTCGTCCCACGTGGTCGGGGGCTTGGAGATGCCGGCCGCCTTGAACATGTCGGTGTTGTAGATCATGCCGAAGGGGCGCATGGCGACCGGGATGCCGATCTGGGTGCTCTGGTCCGGACCGGACATGCCCAGGGTCTGCGGGATGAGCCGGCTCTTGCCGCCCGCCCCGGTCCAGTCCGAGTCCGACAGCGTGAGGAAGCCCTTGGTGCCGTAGGCGACGGGGGTGAACGTCGTCCCGAGGACGTAGACGTCCGGGCCGTTGCCCGACACGATCGACGTCTGGATCTTGGTGGTCTCGTCGGAGGCGCTCGAGTAGGTCTCGATCTGCAGGTTCGCCCCGGTGGCCGCCTTGAACTTGTCGCTGATGTCCTTCGACCACTGCGCGAACTGCTTGGGGTAGTTCGGCTGAGCGCCCACGTACACCTCAGCGTCTTGCCCGAACCCCCGCTGGAGGTGGAACTGGAGCCGCCGCCGCCGCACGCCGCGAGGGCGAGGGAGGCGACGACCAGCGGGATGGAGAGGCTGATTTTGGTCAGTCGTCCCATGCGGGACTCCTTTCAGAATGTGGCGGACCCCGATGTCCTGCCGTGGCTGTGAACGCTAGGGGCACGGTTCGACGGTTGCCTGCCGGTTGCCACTTGTTGCCTCGACCGGACGCCGCCCCCGGGAGCCGCCCGGACGCGCGTCGGGCCACCGCGCAGCGTCCGCATTGATAGCCTGCGCCGAGGTGGACCGGCACCACGGCCACCCACCGAGGGAGGTCGTCGTGCCAGCTGCCGGATACCGATACTTCGACCCGCCGTTCATCGCCATGGCCCACCGCGGCGGCGCGCTCCTGCCCGCCAACCGCGGGATCGAGAACACGGCGCGGGCCTTCCGCA
>JAJYQH010000017.1 GCA_021794705.1 Actinomycetes bacterium
CCAGCATTCAATCACGGGCGCCCGGGGCCGGGCCGCCCGGCATAGAGCCCGCCCTCCCCGCCCGGCCCCGGGAAGCCCGCCACTAGAGTGAGCGCGACGGGACTCCCCGCTCCCACCCCGAGAGGATCGACCATGAGCCTGGCCCCGGCGCTGCGCACCGCGATCGAGGACTGGCTGACCGACGACCCGGACGCCGTCACCCGCACCGCGCTCACCCTCCTGGTCGAGCGGGCGGACGCCGGCGACGGCAACGCCCTCGCCGAGCTCGAGTCGGCCTTCGCCGGTCCGCTCACCTTCGGCACCGCCGGGCTGCGGGCCGCGCTCGGACCCGGACCCGGCCGGATGAACCGGGTGGTGGTGAGCCGGGCGGCGGCCGGCTTCGCGGCGTGGCTGAACACCAGGGGGCTGGCGGGCGGCACCGTCCTCATCGGCTACGACGCCCGCTACAACTCCGACGTCTTCGCCCGCGACACGGCCGAGATCCTCGCGGCGGCGGGGTTCGACGCGGTGCTCACCGACGGGCCGACGCCGACGCCCGTCGTCGCGTTCGGCATCAGGCACTACGGGTGCGTCGCGGCAGTGGTGGTCACGGCGTCCCACAACCCCGCCACCGACAACGGCTACAAGGTCTACCTCGGCGACGGGTCGCAGATCGTGCCGCCCACGGACGCCGAGATCGCCGCCCTCATCGCCGAGGTCGCGAGGCATCCCCTCGCCGAGATCCCCCGCTCCGAGGGCTACCGGCGGATAGGGGCCGACCTGGTCGACGCCTACGTGGCCCGGGCTGCGATGCTCGTGCCCGAGGACGCCCCCCGCGACGTGGCGTGGGTCTACACCGCAATGCACGGGGTCGGGGCCCCGGTCGTGGCCGCGGCGTCCGCCGCCTCGGGGTTCCCCCCAGCGCTGCTCGTCACCGAGCAGATCGACCCCGACCCCGCCTTCCCGACGGTGGTCTTCCCGAACCCCGAGGAACCGGGCGCGATCGACCTCGCCCTCGAGCTGGCCCGCCGATCCGGCGTCGACGTCGTCATCGCCACCGACCCGGACGCCGACCGGTGCGCGGTCGCCGCACCCTTCCCGGGTCCGGACGGCCTGCCCGCGTGGCGGATGCTCACCGGAGACGAGCTGGGGGCGCTCCTGGGCGACGACGCGCTGCGCCGGGAGGTTCCCGGGACGTTCGCGAACTCCGTCGTGAGCAGCACCCTGCTCTCGCGGATGGCGGCCGCCCACCAGCGCGCGTTCACCACGACCCTCACCGGCTTCAAGTGGATCGGCCGGGTGCCCGATCTGGCCTTCGGCTACGAGGAGGCGATCGGGTACTGCTGCGATCCGGCCTTCGTGCCCGACAAGGACGGCATCACCACCGCGGTGACCGTGCTGCGCCTGGTCGCGGGGCTGATCGCGTCGGGCCGCACGGTCGCCGACCGGCTCGACGAGATCGCCCGCACCTACGGCGTGCACGCGACCAGCCAGCTGTCGGTGCGGGTCGAGGACGCCGGCCTCATCCGTGCCGCCATGGCCCGGCTGCGCGAGCACCCGCCGTTGCGACTGGCCGGCGCGCCGGTCGAGGTGCGCGACCTACTCGAGGGCGGCGACCTGCCGCCGACGGACGCCGTCGAGCTCACCGGCGAGTGGGTGCACGTCGTGGCCCGCCCCAGCGGCACCGAGCCGAAGCTCAAGTGCTACCTCGAGGCCCGCGTTTCCCAGGCCGAGTCGGCGGCCGATCTCGAGGGTGCGCGGCTCTCCGCGGCCGCGACCCTGGCCCAACTGCGGACGGAGATGGCCGAGGCGCTGGGCGTCCGCGCGTGACCGAGGAGCGCACCATGGTGCTCCTCGCCGGGCCCTCGGGCAGCGGCAAGAGCCACCTCGCCCGGCTCACCGGGCTGCCGGTGCTGCGTCTCGACGACTTCTACCGCGACGGCGACGAGCCCGGCCTTCCCCGCACCCTCGGCATCGTCGACTGGGACCACCTCGGCAGCTGGAACCTCGACGCGGCCTGTGACGCGGCGGTGCACCTGCTGCGCCACGGGCACACCCGCACGCCCGACTACTCGATCGCCCACAACCGGGCGGTCGGGCACAAGAACCTCGTCCTCGACGGTTCCCCGGTGTTCCTCGCCGAGGGCATCTTCGCCGTCGACACCGCGCTGGAACTGCACATGCGCAGCGTCCGGCCACACCTCATCTGGCTCGACCGGCCCGCGGCCGTCAACTTCACCCGGCGGCTGCGCCGTGACCTCGCCCACCGGCGCAAGCCGCCCCCGGTGCTGCTCCGCCGGGGGCTCGCCCTGTGGCAGCGCGAGTCGACCCTGAGGAACCGGGCGCTCGCGGCCGGTTTCGAGCCGATGGACCTGCCCGAGGCGCAGGTCCGTATCGACAGGGCCGCGGCCACCCGGTCATGAGTTGGCCGCCGGGCACCCTCGACTACCTGCTCCACGGCGATCCCGGGCGTCACGACCTTGTCCGCCGCCTCGACGAGCGGGTCGGGGCCGTGCGTTCGGTGCTCCTCGCGCCTCGCCTTCGCGACTCCGACGGGCTGGCCGACGACTCGCCCATGGGCTGGCAGCTCGTTCCGTGGCGGCGCCACCCGGTGGTGCGTCTCGTCGTCTTCGTGGCCGTCGTGGTCACCGCGCTGATCCTCCTGGGGATGCTGGTGCTGCTCGTCGCCCCGCACTCGGACGCCGCCGGCGCCAGCACCGAGCTCGGGGCCGCGCTGCTCGGTTACGCCGCGGTGGTGCGCGTCCTGGAACGGCGGCGCCACCCGCTGGAACTGCTCCCCCGGCGCTGGCCCGGCGTGCTTGTCGGCCTGGGGGTCGGTGTGCTGCTGTGCGCGCTGGTCGTCGGTCTCGTCGCGGCCCTCGGCGGGTACGTGGTCACCGGCGTGGACTGGTCCCGGCCCGGGTTCGGAACCGTGTGGACGCTGGGCGTCGTGGCGGGCGTCTCCGAGGAGATCGCCTTCCGGGGCGTCCTCTACCGCCTGCTCGAGCCGGGACTGGGCACGTGGGGCGCTTTGGCGACCAGCGCGGTCGTGTTCGGCGCCATCCACCTGGCCAACCCCGGGGCGACGTGGGCGGGTGCCCTCGCGATCGCCGTCGAGGCGGGGGTGGCCCTCGGGCTCATGTACGCCCTCACCAGGTCGCTGTGGGTGGTGGTCGGCGTGCACGCCGCCTGGAACGTCGCGGAGGGGGCGTTCTTCGGCGTCCCGGTGTCGGGGACGCCGACCGGTCGCGGGGTGCTCGTCTCGCACCCGGCGGGGAGCCCGTTGCTCAGCGGAGGCGGGTTCGGGGTCGAGGCCAGCCTCGTCTCGGTCGTCTGCTGGGCCCTCGT
>JAJYQH010000063.1 GCA_021794705.1 Actinomycetes bacterium
GCTGTCGATGACGGCGAGGTCGCCGGTGTCGAACCATTCGCCGTCGAAGGACGCACGGGTCGCCTCCAGCCGGCGGGCGTAGCCGACGAAGAGGAAGGGACCCTTGACCTGCAGCCGGCCCTCGGTCCCGGCCGGGAGGTCCTCGCCCCCCATCCCGACGACCCGGATCTGCATCCCGGGCCACGGGTAGCCGTCGGTCTCGACGATCCGGTCCTCGCGGTCGCCCGGGATGCCGAGCGTGACGAGGCCGTTCTCCGTCTGCCCCCAGCCGCCGAGCACCGTGAGGTTGGGCAGCGTCTCGTGGGCCTCACGCACCAGGGCGCGGGGGATCGGGGCTCCCATGCAGCAGAAGCGAGACAGGCTCTCGACGCGGCGCTGACTGATCCCTGGCACGCCGAGCACGTCGTGGAGGAAGGGCGTCGCGGCGGAGGTGTAGGTGATGCCGTGCTGCTCGACGAGGTCGACGAACACCCCCGGGTCCCACACGTCCTGCAAGACGCCCGTGGCGCCGTTCTGAACGGGCAGCCTGGCGCCATAAAGGAACCCAGTGAGATGCGCCAGCGTGGAGGCCATGTGGATGACGCTGTCGCTCGTGATGCCCAGTCGCTCGGGAAGGGGGTTGTTGGCCGCGACGACGGTGTTGTGCGTGTGCATGACGCCCTTCGGCTCGCCCGTCGTGCCGGAGGTGAAGATGAGCAGCGTCACCTCATTGGCGTCCGGACGCAGCGCGGCGAGCGAGCCAGGATCTCGCCGCTGCTCCCACGGCGTCGCCATGAACTCCTCCCATGAGTCGGGGGCATCCGGGCTCCCGACGACCAGGATCTGCTCGAGGTGCGGCCAGTCATCACGCAGCCGCTCGACCATCCCCACGTAGTCGAAGCCTCGGAAGTCGCGCGGCACGACGACGAGCTTGGACTGGGCGAGGCCGACCATGAAGGCGATCTCCCGCTCGCGGTAGATCGGGATGAGCGGGTTGCTGACCACACCGATCCGCGTGCAGGCGTAGTGCAGCACCACCCAGTCGATCCAGTTGGGCAGCTGGAACGACACGACGTCGCCGGGCTGCAGACCCAGCTCGAGCAGGCCGAGGGCGCACCGGTCCACCTCGCGGCGCAGCGCGGCATACGTGATCTCGCGACGAGAGTCGATGAACGCGGTCTTCTCCGGCGTGCGTTCGGTCCACTCGTCGAGGTAGTCGGTAATCGTGCGGTCCACCCAGTAGGCGGCCGAGGTGCACTCCTCGATGCGCTCAGGGGTCAGGATCGTGTCGAAGGACATCGTTGTCGCCTCGTCTCTCGGTCGCTGTGCGGGTCGGGGTCAGGACGGCGGGTCTGCTCAGGCCATTCTGGGGGTCAGGACGGCGGTCTGGTGAGGCCATTGTCAGGGGCTTTGTCAGCTCATGGTGAGGCCGCCGCTGATGCTGAGTGTCTGGCCGGTGACGTAGGCGGCGTCGTCGGAGGCGAAGTAGGCGACGGCGCCGGCGATGTCTGCGGGCTGGCCGAGGCGGCGTAGTGGGATGGCTTTGGTCAGCGCGTCGCGCAGGCCCTGGTTGTCGCCGGCGAACTCGGCGAACAGCTGGGTGTCGGACGGGCCGGGGCAGATGACGTTGACGCGGACCTGCTTGCGGGCCATCTCGCGGGCCGTCGACTTGGTGAAGGCGATGACGCCGCCCTTGGCCGCCGAGTAGACGGCCTCACCGGAGGAGCCGACGCGGCCGGCGTCGCTGCTGATGTTGATCACGGAGCCCGAGCCCTGCTCGGCCATGATGGGCAGCACGGCCTTCATCGTGTTGAGCACGCCGTAGAGGTTGATGCCGATGATGCGTGGCCACAGGTCGGGGTCGAGGTCGAGGAAGGGCGCGGCCTTGTCCCAGCCGGCGTTGTTGACCAGGACGTCGACGCGACCGAACTGCTCCTTGACCGCCGCGACCATCGCCTCGACGGACGCGTGGTCGGACACGTCGCATGTGAGGCCGATGGCGCCCCCGCCGATCTCCTGCGCAGCCTGCTTCGCGCCGTCCTCGTTGACGTCGGTCACGACGACGGTCGCGCCGTCGGCGGCGAGGCGCTCGGCGATCCCGCGTCCGAGGCCGCGTGCCGCGCCGGTGACGATCGCGATCTTGTTCTCGAGCCTGCTCATGGTGTGCCTTTCACGCGCGAAGGAAGGTGAAGCGGTAGGAGGTCGTGGGATTGCGATGTTCGCCCGGGCCCGTGCTGTCCGCGAACCGGCCCCGGGGGCTGGTGCGGTTGTCAGTGCCAGTTGAGGTGTTGGGTGAAGTTGGGTTGGCGTTTTTCGGCGAAGGCGGTGGCGCCTTCGAGGCCTTCGGGGGAGGCGGTGAACAGGTCGAGGGCGGTCATGGCCATGTTGGACAGGCCGGCTTGGTGGTCGGTGTCGGCGTTGAAGGACTGTTTGAGGATGCGGATGGCGGTGGGGCTCTTGGTGGCGATCTCGGCGGCCCAGGCTTTGGCTTCGGTGAGTAGGTCGGCGGCGGGGACGACGTGGTTGACCAGGTTCATGGCCAGGGCTTGTTGGGCGTCGTACATGCGGCACCAGAACCAGATCTCGCGGGCTTTCTTCTCGCCGACGACGCGGGCCAGGTAGGCCGAGCCGAAGCCGGCGTCGAAGGAGCCGACCTTGGGTCCGGCCTGGCCGAAGCGGGCGGTGTCGGCGGCGATGGACACGTCGCAGAGCACGTGCAGGACGTGCCCGCCGCCGACGGCGACGCCGTTGACGGCGGCGATGACGGGTTTGGGGATGTCGCGGATCAGCTTGTGCAGGTTGCCGATCTCGAACATGCCGGACTCGGAGGGGCCGTAGTCGCCGGTCTCGGCGCGTTGTTTGACATCGCCGCCGGTGCAGAAGGCCTTCTGCCCGGCGCCGGTGAGGATGACGGACTGGACCTGCCGGTCGGCCCACGCGGCGCGGAAGGCCTTGATCAGCTCCTCGACGGTCCGGGCCCGGAACGCGTTGTAGCGTTCGGGGCGGTTGATCGTGATGATCGCCGCGTGCTCCTCGACGACGTAGGTGATGTCTTCGTAGCCGGTCACCGTCATCAGCTCCAATCCTCGCCCTTGTTGAATGGTCGTTCATTCAATAATGTAGGGAGTGAGTGGCCGGTCGTCAACAGCAAGGGAGACCCCGATGTCCGAAGCCGTCGAGACCCACCCCCACACCCACCCCGACACCCACCCCGACAGCCACCCCGACACCCCGGCCGACAGCCACCCCGACACCCCGGCCGACAGCCACCCCGACAGCCCGGCCGGGATGGGGCTCGACGGCCGGGCCGAGGCGGCGGCGGCCGCTCGGGTGGCGCGGCGGGCCGA
>JAJYQH010000348.1 GCA_021794705.1 Actinomycetes bacterium
CGGAACGTCTCGGACTGCGCGGCTACATCCTGGCAGCGATCATGATCCTGCCGCTCGTCTGGTTCCTGCACGCCTTTCAGAGGCGCTTCCAGCTGTACGGGCCGCTCGGCAGGCTCATCGTCGGGCTGGTGGCCATCCCGGCGAGCATCTTCTGGCTGTGGTTCGCCCCCCAGATCTTCATGCGGTTGATGAGCGCGTTCACGTGGGCGCTCACGGCGCTCGACTGGGCGCTCCGAACGATGCAGGGAGCATGACCATGAGTGACCAGCTGAACAAGCGGAAGCAGCTTCTGTACGGCCTCTGGCGGGACGAGTCGTTCGCGGTCCTCGACCCCGACTGGACCACCCGTGCGCTGGACGAGATCAACCAGTGGCAGGACGTATCCACCGTCGCCGAGGCGATCGCTCTGGCTCGGAGGCTGGCAGCCGGCGGCTCACAGGCCCTCGCCTGTCCCCTGGGCGACCTGGACGAGTGGATGGAGGAGAACGAGGTGGACGGGTCCACCGAGTTCAGCCTGAGCGACCTGGGCACGGTCGGCGACGGTGACTGGCCCGGGATGCCCGGCCAGTGGACCTACCAGTTCCTCCCGGAGTCGTGGCCGATCGGCGAGGACGTGGAGACGATCTTCAACGGGCCCTACCTGCTCATCACCCCTGACCAAGAGGATGAACTGCTGCGCCTCGCCGCCACCACGGGTTACGAGTTGGTGCGCGACGACGACGCGGTGAACGAGCTGGGGATGTGGCCCTGAGGCGGCCGTCCCGCGCCCCGTCAGTGACCTCCCCCGCCCCCTCCGCCGATGCCGGCGAGCAGGTTGATCGTCGCGGCGATCACCAGCGTCCCGTAGAGATACGACAGCATGCAGTGCCAGACCACGACCTTGCGGATCTCGCGCGTCTTGAGGTCGGTGTCGGACACCTGGTAGGCCATCCCGAGGTTGAACGCGAAGTAGGCGAAGTCGGAGAAGGCGGGCGGCTCGTCCTGCTTGAAGTCGATCGGTGCCCGCGGGCTCGCGTAGTAGATCCGCGCGTAGCGCAGCACGTAGGTGGTGTGGACGCAGAACCAGCCGACCAGCACGGTGAACAGGCCGACCATCGCGTCCAGCACCTGCTGGCTGCCGGAGGAACTGCTGCCGATGAGCAGGGTCGCGACGCCGAACAGGCTGGCGACGGCGGCGAGGATGATCACGACGTCGTACCACTTCGTGTCACCGCCGCTGCCCTCCACCCTGCGCTGCGTGTCCGTCCCGTCGTGCCGCATGAGGAAGACCAGCAGCGGTGCCGCGAACGTGACGCCGGCGCCGATGAAGCCGGTGAGCGCGTGGGTCAGTGCGCCACTGGCCTTGGTGAGCGGGACGAAGGCGAGCGCGACCCCGATGACCAGCGCGATCGCGAGGCGGAACCGTATCTGTGGCACGTGCGCGACGCTAGTGCCCCGGCGCAGCCCGGACCTGAGGGCTCGCCCGGCCGTCCGTCGATTCCACTTCCGGGGGGTGAGCGGACGACGCGGCGTCCGGCGGGAATACCCGGCGGCGGAGTGGCGGTTGGGGGGAGGTGAGCACACGCAACGACATCGGGCACAGCACCGTCGGCTTCCGCTCCGAGCGGGGGCCGATCCTCGCCGCACTCATGCTGACGACCGGGCTCATCGCCATCGACGCGACGATCCTCGCGACCGCCGTGCCCTCCATCGTCGCCGACCTCGGCCACTTCGCCGAGTTCCCGTGGCTGTTCTCGGTGTACCTGCTGGCCCAGGCGGTGTCGGTGCCGATCTACTCCAAGCTGGCCGACACCATCGGCCGCAAGCCGATCGTGCTCATCGGCATCGGCCTGTTCCTCCTCGGCTCGATCCTCGCCGGTCTGGCGTGGAGCATGACCGTGCTCATCGTCTTCCGCGTCATCCAGGGGCTCGGGGCGGGGGCCGCCGGTCCGATGGCGATGACGATCGTCGGCGACATCTACACGGTCGAGGAGCGGGCCCTCGTCCAGGGCTACATCGCCAGCGTGTGGGCGGTCGCGTCGGTGGTCGGTCCGGCCCTCGGCGGCGTCTTCTCCCAGTTCGTGTCGTGGCGGTGGATCTTCCTCGTCAACATCCCCCTGTGCCTCATCGCGGCGTTCGCGCTGGGCCGCTCGTTCCACGAGACCGTGCAGCCCCGGCGGCACCGGATCGACGTCGCCGGCGCGGCGTCCCTCACGGTGGGGCTGACCGCGGTGATCCTCGGCCTGCTCGAGGGCGGCAACGCCTGGGCGTGGTGGTCGCTGCCCAGCGCGCTGAGCTTCGCCGTCGGCGTCCTCGCGCTCGCGGTGTTCGTCGCCGTGGAGCGCCGAGCGGCCGAACCGGTGCTGGACCTCAGACTGTTGCGCCGCCCGCTGATCCTCACCACCACCCTCGTCTCGCTCGGGGTCGGGTCGCTGCTCATCGGCATCACCAGCTTCGTGCCGCCCTACCTGCAGAACGCGCTGGGTGCGACGCCGATCGTGGCCGGGGCCGCGGTCGCCGCGCTGACCCTCGGCTGGCCGCTCGCCTCCTCCGTTGCCGGACGGGTGTACCTGCGGTACGGGTTCCGCCTCACGGTGCTGCTCGGGGCGTCCATCGCCCTCGTCGGCTCGATCGCGCTCGCCCTGCTGGGTCCGGAGCCCAATGTCGTGGCCGTGGGAGCTGTCGCCTTCGTCATCGGCTTCGGCCTGGGCTGGACCGCCGCCCCGTCGCTCATCGCCGCTCAGGCATCGGTGGAGTGGCAGGAGCGTGGGGTGGTGACCGGCCTCAACGTGTTCGCGAGGTCGGTCGGCAGCGCCGTCGGGGTGGCCGTCCTCGGCGCGATCGCCAACCACCTCATCGCCGCCGGCCGCGGCGAGCACGACTACGCCACCATCGTCGACGCGTCCACGTGGGTCTTCCGCGCGGTGGCCGCCACCGCCGCCCTCACGCTGATCGCCAGCGCCCGCATGCCCTCGGGGGCGGTCGACTCCGCCGCCTTCAGTCCCGAGGCCACCAGCTGAGGGGCAGCACGCCACGCCCCGGGCTCAGGGGGTGCCGGCCCCGGGGCGGACGGCGCGCACGGTGAGCTGGGGCTGACCAGGGTGCCCCGCGCAGCCCCTGCCCGCGTGGGCAACGAACACGGACGCCGTCTGATCCGGCGGGTACACCCGCAGACCGGCGACCGGGGTGGGCCGGCACGACGAGGCGGGCAGGACGCCCACGTCGACCATGCCGACGATCGCGGACGCCGTCTGTCCCGGCCGCAGCACCACCGGCGACCCCACCGGACCCTGCCGCTGCGCGGCGTCCCC
>JAJYQH010000165.1 GCA_021794705.1 Actinomycetes bacterium
CCGATCTGTGGACGAGGCGGTCGATCATGGCGGCGGCGACGATGTCGTCGGCGAAGATCTCGCCCCAGCGGCCGAAGGGCATGTTCGAGGTGACCAGGACCGAGCCTTGCTCGTAGCGGTGGGCGACGAGCTGAAAGAACAGGTTCGCGGCCTGGGCGTCGAACGGGATGTAGCCGACCTCGTCGATGATCAGCAGCTTGTAGCGGCGCAGCCGCTTGAGCTCGTGCGCGAGGCGCCCGGTGTCGTGGGCGCCCTGCAGGCGGGTCAGCCACCCGATGGCGGTGTCGTACAGCACGGGGTGCCCGGCGTGGGCGGCCTTGACGCCCAGGGCGATGCCGAGGTGGGTCTTGCCGACCCCGGGCGGGCCGAGCAGCACGACGTTCTCGGCCTTGGCGACGAACGTCGTGGTCGCCAGGTGGGCCAGGATGTCGCGGCGCAGGGACGGCTGGTGGTCGAGGTTGAAGTCCTCCAGGGTCTTGACGGCCGGGAAGTGCGCGGCGCCCATCCGGATCGCGGTCCCCGACGCTTCCCGGTCGGCGACCTGACGGGCCAGCACCGCGGCCAGGTACTCCTCGTGGGTCCAGCCCGCCTGCCGCGCGGTGTCGGCCAGGTCGGCGAACGTGCGCCCGATCGTGGGCGCCTTGAGCACCCGGGTCAGGTAGGCGACCTGGGACGCGGTGTCCGTCGCGGCGCTCACCGGACCACCTCCTGGGCGCGGGCGGGGGCGGTGAAGTCGACGCCGAACAGGGCGTCGTAGTCCGGCAGCGCCCGCAGCGGTACCGGGTGCCCGTCGAGGTGCCGGCGGTCGCCGGCCCGTGCCCTGGCGCGCTCCTCGTCCTGCCAGGCGGTACGCAGCCTGGCGGCGGTGGCCACGTGGACGGGGTCGGTGATGGTGGCGGCCCGCGCCCAGCAGCGGGCGTGGTCGGCGACCAGCCGCCCGGCGCAGGTGACGCGGACCCGGTCGAGGTCGGCCACGATGTCGACGAACCTGCCGATCACGGCCGGGTCGACCGAGTAGTCGCAGGAGTCGATGCGCACGTAGTACTCCCGGCCCAGCCGCACCCGGTGACGCAGCCCGGTCGTGGGTGCCACTGGCGGCAACGACGTCGCCGCAGCCAGGTCCGCGGCGAGGTGGTCGACCGGCCGGCCGCCCAGGGACCGCACCGTGCGGGTGTTCGCCTTCGGCAGCCAGTCGGCCAGCTGGGCGTTGAAGTCGGCCGGTGAAGTGAAGGTGCGCCCGGGCAGGAACGAGGTTTCCAGATACCCGTTGTGTCGTTCGACCATGCCCTTGAACTCCGGGTCTCGAGGGCGGGCCAGCACGACCTTCGTCGCCAGGGTCCCGGCGAACGCCGCGGCGTCGGCGCTGACCGTGCCCTTGCCGCCGATCGCCGACTCACGGTCCCACCACAGCCGCTTGGTCACCGCCCCGACACCGCTGACCAGCGCCCACATGCCGGCCAGGATGTCCCCGCCGGACCGCGACGGGATCATCCGGGCGGTGATGAACCTCGAGTACGCCAACGTCATCACCAGGACCGGCAACATCGCGACCTGACCGTGGCCGACCGCGATCCGCGGCTCGGGGAACCACAGGTCGCACTGCGTGGTGTCACCCGGGGCATGCACCAGCCGGTCGACCGGGTCCACCCCCCGGTACTCCGGGCGGATCGCCCGCACCCGGTCCTTGAGCACGGTGATCGACCGAGGTCCAGCCGATCCGCTCGGCGATCACCGTCGCCGGCATCGTGGGGTGCTCACGCAGCAACGCCCGGATCTGCGGCTCGACCGCGTCGACCACCGACCCACTCGCCGCCCGCTCGTACCGCGGCGGGGCGTCCGACGCCAACGCCGCCCGCACCGTATTCCTCGCCACCCCCAGACGACGCGAGAGCTCCTTGATCGGAACCCCCTCCGCCCGGTGCAACCTACGGATCTCTGCCCAGTCCTCCATCGCGATCACCCTCCAAGGGTTCAGGAGGGGGTCAAATTTCATCCGTGGCGGATTCGAGCGATCGTCGCAACACTGCTAAGGATTTGAGGCTACTCCAGCTTGGAATACGTCGGCCGGGGTGCGCCAGCCGAGTGTCTTGCGTGGCCTGTTGTTGAGGCGCGCAGCGACGTCCTGGAGTGTGGCGGCGGAGTGGATGCGCAGGTCGGTTCCTTTGGGGAAATACTGGCGCAGCAGCCCATTGGTGTTCTCGTTGCTGCCTCGCTGCCACGGCTTGCCGGCATGGGCAAAGAACACACCCTCGTCGAACAGATCACCGATCCGATCATGGGCGGCCATCTCGCTGCCCTGGTCCCACGTCAGCGTGAACCGTCTGTCGGCCGCCAGGGTGCCCATCGTGGCCCGCAGGCCGACCGCAAGATCGGCAGCCGTGTGCCCGTCCGGGAGGTGGACCAGATGCAGGTAGCGGGACTTGCGGTCCACGACCGTCCCGATCGCCGAGCGCGACGCGGTCCCCACAATGAGGTCCCCTTCCCAGTCCCCGCAGCGCGATCGGGTCTCGACCACCGCCGGTCGGGCGTCAATCAGGCGGGACGCGATCACATATCGCGGGGTCCGTTCCACGGCCCGTCGGCGGCGTTGCCGCAGCGCGCGCCCGGTGCGCAGCCGAGCGGTCAACGTCCTACTCAGACCACTGCGACCGGTGTACAGGGCCTGGTAGATGGTCTCGTGGCACACGTGCCACGAGACCCGCTCGGGGTAACTGTGACGCAGCCAGGCGGCGATCTGCTCCGGGCTCCACTCCAGCCCGAGCTTGTCCTGCACCAGGTCACACAGCTCGGTGTCGGCGGCGAGCCGCCCGGGCCGGATCCGGGTCCGGCGCTGTTGGGCCCGAGCATGGGCCAGGTCGCCGTCGTAGCCGCCGCGATCATGCACGGCCGTGCCGCGGCGCAGCTCACGGCTCACCGTCGAGGCCGACCGCCCGACGAGGACCGCGATCTGTCGCACCCCCAGCCCCCGCGCACGCAACGACGCGATCCGCTGCCGATCCAGCAAGGACAAGTACCGCGACGAGTGCACCTGCTCACTGTCGCGCTGCGGCGCCAGGCCGCCCGTCTCGGCGCGCCAGCGATATCCCGTCTTACGACCAATCCCCAGCTGCCGGCAGGCCATCACCGTCCCAACCCCGGCGGCGATCAACTTCCAGTACTCGTCCTCCAGACCAAGCCGCCGCTTCCTACCCCGTCGTGCCATTCCCATACTCCCCGTCGTAGCAGGAGGTGTTGCGACGAACCCTGGAACTCGCCCAGCACCAGGGGGTCAAGATTCGCCCGGCG
>JAJYQH010000265.1 GCA_021794705.1 Actinomycetes bacterium
GTCGTCGTGTGGCCCCGGTAGACGGTCTCGATCACCATGATGAGGAACAGGTGCAGATCGTAGAGGCGGCGCCGGGCCAGCTCCTCGTCGGTGAGCGGTCCGCGTCCGTAGCCCTCGAGGTAGGGGGTCGTCGCGCCGTCCCGCGCCTCGCCGCCGGCGAGCACGCCGGCCTCCATGATCGGATCGCCCCAGAAGGCCCGCTCGTGGTCGATGATCCCCGACAGCCGCCCGTCGCGGACGATCATGTTCGACTCCCACAGGTCCCACTCGCAGAACACCGGGCGCTCGACGGCGTCCAGGTGGTGCTCCTGCTCGCGGATCACCCGGCGGACCTCGGCGTAGTCCCACCCGAGGTCGACCCCGCGGCGCTCCCCGTCGGCCACGACGTCCGCGAGGATCCGGCCGAACGCCTCCCGCCACGTGGGGAACAGCTCGGCGTTGAAGCGGCCGAAGCCCGAACCCGGAATCGCGTTGAGCTCGCGGTTCGCGGCGCCCATGAGCCGGAGGTAGTCGCGGTAGTCGTCGGGCGCGAGCGAGTCCTTGACGATGCCGAGGTTGTCGCCCTCGATGAAGTCCATGACGAACCAGTCGGCGTCCACGAGCTCGTGGGTGGTGTCGTAGCGGTGCACCTCGGGCACCGGGACGCCGGTGCGCTCGCGGATCAGCCGCAGGGCGGCCACCTCGCCGGCCATCATGTCGCGCTCGTAGGTCATCACCTCGACCGCGGGCGGCGGCGCGATCTTGAGCACGACCCGGCGGCCGTCGGCGAGGTCGAGGCGGTAGGCCACGTTGAACCAGCCGTGCGACATCTCGGTGGCGAAGCCGTCGGCCTCCGGCACCGCGCCGGACCCGTAGGCCCGCTCGACGATCGCGCGCAGCACGGCGTCCGGCTGGCGGAACTTGGTGATGCTCTCCACGACGAAACCTCCCGGAAACTGACCGCCGTGTCAGTTTCCGGGAGAATCTACTCGCCGGTGGGTCCGGGCGGAAGGCCCGGCCCGGTCGTCAGGCCTCGGACTCGCTCCGGTCGCCGGACCAGTTGAGGTGCCAGCTGCCGGGGGCGTCGATCCGCTCGTAGGTGTGCGAGCCGAAGAAGTCGCGCAGCCCCTGGGTGAGCGCCGCGTTGACGCGGGGCGCCCGGGCCAGGTCGTAGTAGGCGAGCGTCGCCGAGAACACCGGCGCGGCAACACCGGACTGCGCCGCCACCGACACCACCCGCCGCCACGCGTCCTGGTCACGTCCGAGTTCGGGGGCCACCGAGGGGGCGGCCATGAACGAGACGAGGTCGGGCTTGGCGTCGTACTCCTGACGGATGCGCTCGAGCAGCTTGGCCCGGATGATGCAGCCGTCGCGCCAGATCTTGGCGGCGTCGGCGACGTTGATGTCCCAGCCGTACTCCTGGCCGGCGGTGCGGATCTGGTCGAAGCCCTGCGAGTACGACACGACCTTCGCGCACCACAGCGCCTTGCGCACGTCGTCGACGAACGACTGCCGGTCGTCGACCGTGACCGTGCCGTCCGGACCCTGCAGGGTGTCCTGGGCCGCCGCCCGGAGGTCGTCGTGGCTCGACTCGGCCCGCGCGAACACCGCCTCGGCGATGCCGTTGACGGGGACGCCGAGGTCGAGCGCCGTCTGCACCGTCCACGTGCCGGTGCCCTTCATCAGCGCCCGGTCCTTGATCACCTCGACGAGGTCCTTGCCGGTGCGCGGGTCCTTCTGCCGCAGCACGTCGCTGGTGATCTCGATGAGGTAGGAGTCGAGGTCGCCGGTGTTCCACTCGGCGAAGATGTCCGCGGCCTCGGCGTTGGAGAAGCCCGCGCCGCGGAGCAGCATCCAGGCCTCGCCGATCACCTGCATGTCGGAGTACTCGATGCCGTTGTGGATCATCTTGACGAAGTGGCCGGCGCCGTCGGGGCCCATCCAGGCGCAGCACGGGTCGTCCCCGACGTGCGCGGAGATCGCCTCGAGCATCGGCCCGAGCACCTTGTAGCTCTCGGGGCTGCCGCCGGGCATGATCGACGGGCCGGTGAGGGCGCCGTACTCGCCTCCGGAGATGCCGGCACCGACGAAGTGGAAGCCCTTGTCGGCGAGCTCCTTCTCGCGGCGGATGGTGTCACGGAAGTAGGAGTTGCCGCCGTCCATGATGATGTCGCCCTCGTCGAGGTGCGGCAGTAACTGCTCGATCGTCGCGTCGGTGCCGGGGCCGGCCTTCACCATGAGGATGATGCTGCGCGGCCGCTCGATCGAGGCGACGAAGTCCTCGATGGTGTGCGACGGGAGGAAGGTGCCCTCGTCGCCGTGCTGGGCCATCACGGCATCCGTGCGGGACGCCGTGCGGTTGAAGATCGCCACCTTGAAGCCGTGGTGGGCCAGGTTGCGGGCCAGGTTGGAGCCCATCACCGCCATTCCCACGACGCCGACGTTGGCCAGGTCACTCATCTGTTTCGTCCTCTCTTCGGCGGATTCGCTCGCCGGTGGATGTCACACGCTCTTGGTGATGCCGCGGGTCCAGCGCTCCCGCAGGTGGTAAGCCGCCGCCTTGGGCTGGCGATCACGGGTGAACGCACCCTTCTTGTTGCCACCGACCCTCATGATTCCAGAGGTGGTCGCGAAGTCCGCGAAGTTCCACATCTGTTCGCCCACGACTTCGGGGAACGCGTCGAACACCCGTTCGTTCATCTCGAGGTAGGCCGTCTGGTACTCCTCGCTCCACGGCTGGGCCGGCAGCTGGTGCAGGCCGGGCATCGTGTCGGCGCCGTACTCGGTGATGACGATCGGCTTGCCCTCGCTCGCCCAGCCGGTGAGCTCCTCGCGCCAGGCCAGCTCCGCGCCGGCGAGGTCGCCGGTGTTGACGTACCAGCCGTAGTAGCGGTTGAGCATGACCAGGTCGGCGAACTGCGAGACCCGGCACGTCCCGTGCGGCGCGAGCATGACGTTGACGAAGCTCACCGGACGGGTCGGATCGGCCTGCCGGGCGACGTCGAACAGCGGGCGGAAGTAGTTCTCGGCCCCTTCGGTCTCGCTCTCGGGCTCGTTCGCGATCGACCAGACGATGACGCTCGGGTGGTTCTTGTCCCGGGCGATGAGGTCGCGGATCACCTGGGCGTGCACCTCCCGGGTCTGCTCGTTCACCGTCTCCGGGGAGTAGGTGGTGTAGCCCTGACCACCGAAGATGCCGCCGCCGAGGCCCATGTTCAGCCCGACGGCGGGGGTCTCGTCGATGACGAGGAAGCCGTGCCGGTCGGCGTAGTCGAGCACCCGCTCCGAGTAGGGGTAGTGC
>JAJYQH010000219.1 GCA_021794705.1 Actinomycetes bacterium
CGATCTCGTTGTCGTCGGCCGCGGCTGTCAGGACGCCGACTCGGTCGCCTTCACCGAGGGCTCGGGGTCGGACGACACCCGCTCCGCGGTCTCCTGGGAGCGCTTCTCGGCGGCCGCCCGCTCGGTCTCGGTGGTCCCCTCCTGCTGCTTGTCCGCGAGGTAGCCCTTGGGGTCCTTGTTCTTCCCGCTCACCCGCTCGCCCTGGTGCTGGGCCACGTGCTTGAGGAAACGGACGGCGATCTCGTGCCGCAGCTCGAGGCTGGCCTGCTGCCGGAAGTCGGCGAGGTCCTGGCGCTCCTCCTCGGCCATGTGGTCGCTGTTCTTCGTGTTCGCGTTCACGACGGCCGTGAACCACTCGTCGGACCCGGCCTTCGCCTTCCGGACGCTGGCGATGGCGTCGCGCAGCTCGTTGTGGTCCTTGAGCGCGTCCTGGACCTCCTCGTCGGTGCTCTCGGCATCGGCGGCGCCGGTGCCGAGCTTCACCAGCTCGGGGTAGTAGTACAACTCCTCGGCCTCGGCGTGCAGTTCGAGCAGCGACTCGAGCTGCCTCCAGATCGCGTCGAGGCCCTCGACGTCGTCTCGGGGGTACTCCTCGAGGACGGCGAACAGGCGGCGCTGCTGGTGGTGCTGGTCGAGGATGATCTCGCAGATGTCCATGGGTGTCCTTCCGTGGCCGGTGCGGCCGGTTGTCGTTCAGTCCTTGGCGGAGGCGACCTGCAGGCCGGCGATCAGCACCTCGACCGGGGCGTCGATGGCGACCAGCCGCCGGTCGGCCGGTGACGCGGCCTTGGCGAGAAGCGGCAGGGACGCGACGTGCGCCAGGTCGATGGCGGCGGAGGTGAGGCGCGAGGCGCGCGACACCCGGGTGCCGTCGAGGAGCAGTCCCAGCACCCCCTGGGCGACATGCCGGACGCCGAGCACCCTCACCACCGCGGTGGGCAGCTCGGTGCCGGCGTCCGAACCGGCGGGGCGTGCCATGAGCCGGACGACGACCTCCGGGGGCACGGCGAGCAGGGTGGTGCCCCAGGCGAGGCGAAGCCAGTTGCGGGGCGAGCGAAGCCCGTTCACGAGCGTCCCATCGCGACCGCGGCCCCGACCGCGAGCGCGGCGCCGACCGCGGCGAGCAGCCCGTGGTGGTGCGACAGCCACAGCTGGGTCGAGCGGTCCTTGGACCGGTTGGAGAACACCCCCCGCGTCCCGAAGTCCTTGTGCTCGTCGGCAGCCTCCCAGAGGTTCACCGGCTGGTCGGGGTTCTTGTCCTGGCTCGTCTGCTGGCTCTTGAAGCCGGTGCGCGCGAGGTACTGGTCGAGCACCCCGGGCATGATCGCGTTGGCCGCCAGTGTGGCCGCGGTCGACCCGCCGACCCAGTACTCACGACGCTGCGGGTGCTCGGCCGCGTAGAGGACGCCGCGAGCGGCGACGGCCGGCTCGTAGATGGGCGGCACGGGCTGGGCATGCTTGTGCAGCCGGTTGAGCACCCAGGAGAACTGCGGCGTGTTGACCGCGGGCATCTGCACCATGGTCACCTTGACCGGGCTCTTCTCGTGCAGCAGCTCGCAGCGCAGCGACTCGTGGAAGCCCTGGATCGCGTGCTTGCTGCCGCAGTAGGCCGTCTGCAGCGGGATCCCGCGGTAGGCGAGGGCCGACCCGACCTGGACGATCGTCCCCTCCCCGCGCTTCCGCATGCGGGGGAGGATCGCCATCGTCGCGTAGACGTAGCCGAGGTAGTTGACCTCGGTGACCCGCCGGTACTCGTCGGGCTCGATCTTGTCGAAGGGCGCGAAGACGCTGGTGAAGGCCACGTTCACCCACACCTTGATCGGGCCGAGGACGCGCTCGATGTGTTCGACCGCGGCGACCACCTGGTCGTTGTCGGCCATGTCGGTCGGCACGGTGATCACCTGGACGGCACCCGCGCGCTCGACGTCCTTGGCCGCCCCTTCGAGGCCGGCGTCCCCGCGCGCCACGAGGGCGACCCGTGCACCCTTGCGCCCGAACTCCTTCGCACTCGCTCGCCCGATGCCCCCGGTGGAACCGGTGACGACGACGACATCTCCTGGCCGGATTGGTGCCACAGCATTACTCCTTCGGTTGATCGGTCGTACCTTCAGCGGTTTCGAGTCTTGCACCCGGGCCCCCGACGGCTCCGCCAGAAGGCCGGACAGCACGCGCCGGAGGGTGTCGAATCGGCTGCGCCCGCATGCGCATGGTGCGTAGCAGAACCCCCTGAGCGCCCGCCTTTCGATCATTTTTACACCCCGCCGGGTGGGCGCCCAAGGGTTTTGCACTGTGCAAAGCAGTGTTACGTTGGCAGAAAAGGAAGGCATCGCGAACCGCTCCGGCCCGCGTCTGGCGGCGGCTCCCTCGTGCCCCTCGCGCCCATCCCGGGCGCCCGGGACGCGGCCCCGTCCCCCTCGTCGGTGCCCGGCGTTGCGCACTCTGCAGCAACGGTTCGCGTTCACACTGCACGGCCAATCACCACTGGAGGTGACGCGTGGCAACTGTCAGCGACTTCATCATCGACCGACTGCTCGAGTGGGACCTGCACCACTATTACGGCTTCCCCGGAGACGGGATCGGCGGCTTCGACGGCGCCCTCGGCCGGGCCGAGAAGGCGGGCAAGAAGTTCACCTACATCCGGCCCACGCACGAGGAGATGGCGGCGCTCATGGCGAGCGCCCACGCCAAGTTCACGGGGGAACTCGGCGTCTGCATCGCCACGTCCGGCCCCGGGGCCATCCACCTCATGAACGGGCTCTACGACGCCAAGTGCGACAACCAGCCGGTGCTGGCGATCGTCGGGCAGCAGGCCCAGGCGTCGATGGGCACCGACTTCCAGCAGGAACTCAACATGGAGCGGATCTTCGGGGACGTCGCCGCCTTCGTGAAGACGGTGGAAACCCCGATGCAGGCCCAGGCCGTGCTCGACAAGGCGATCCGCACCGCGATGGCCCGCCGCCAGCCCTGCGTCGTGGTGCTGCCCACCAACATCCAGACGATGGAGTTCGAGCCGCCGGCCGCCGCGCACTGGGTGTCGCGCAGCGGCATCGGGTACGCGTCGCGCAAGTTCACGCCCACAGCGGAGGAACTGCAGCAGGCGGCCGACGTCCTCAACGCCGGCGAGAAGGTCGCGATGCTCGTGGGTGAGGGGGCGATCGGGGCCACCGACCAGGTGCTCGCGGTCGCCGACAAGCTCGGCGCCGGCATCGTCACGGCCCTGCTCGGCAAGGAGGTCGTGCCGGGCGACATCCCGTATCACACCCAGCAGGTCGGGCT
>JAJYQH010000373.1 GCA_021794705.1 Actinomycetes bacterium
CCACTCCTACACCCCGGATTGTGATGAGCCCTCAACTCCGTGTCGGCGACGGCCCAAATCTTGTCTCTTCCAACGAAACCTGCTCAGGATTCGACTGTCGCTGACAGCAATGCCGGCTCGAGTGCAGCTGGCCTCAGTCGCGTGTGCGGCAGCGCGGTGAGGTCGGGGTCAATTCGCCTCCGGCGGCAGTTGGGGCAGGAATGGCAGGCGAGGCAGGGTCCAGTCGACCCAGACCAGGCGGGCTGCTGGGCCGACTGCGAGCGCCCAGACGAGCGACGCGAGGATATCTGACGGGTAATGCACGGCGTCGATGGCGAGCGACAGCCCGACCGCCATGGCCAGCAGTGCGCCGACGACCAGCACCAGAGCGCGCCACCGTGTGTCGCGGGCGACATAGGTCGCGGCGATGACGAAGGCCACGATGAAGGCTGTGTGCCCACTGGGGAACGACGAGTCCGTCTGCACCGGATAGAACGGGTGAGGCAGGAGCGCGACGTCTGGGCGAGCGCGGTGCACGACGATCTTGATGACCTCGGTCGGCAGCCACGTCACCGCGACCACACCGCCGAAGGCGATCCCGGTGCGCAGGTCCTGCCCCCACCACAGAACGCCTGCGACCAGGATCGTCACTATGACCGCCGGCACCGGGGAGAAGATGTGGTACATCGCCGAGGTCACGCTCCCGATGACGCCCGTGTGCAGGGTGTTGAACTCGCGCGCGATGCCCTCGTCCTGGCCCGGTCGCAGCACCAAGCCGACCGCGATAAGCACGATGAAGGTGACCACGGCAACCACGATCGCCGATCGTGGATGCGTCGAACGACGGAAGATGCCGACTTCGCCCACTGTGGGGGGCTGGACAGTCGCAACAGTCATGAAATCGGCACCAATCCTCAATCCAGAACGGTCAGGATCGCGGGAAGGCAAACTAGGGCCCCCGCGGGCTCAGCACCTCATGGTGCCAAGTCCACCCTGAATCGACGATGAGTCAGGGCCGCCCCCCGAGGCCCGTTTGGTGGTCGCGGCCGCTGAGCGTGAGATAAGCGACGAGCACGACGATGAGTACACCAAAAATCAGGACCACCGGCCCGTCACCGTAACCCAACCCGCGGGCCACGACGGGTTTCGCGAGCCAGTCCGCTATCGACGCGCCTAGGGGACGCGTGACCACGTAAGCGAACCAGAACGAGAAGACCGAGTCCCACCCGAACCTCCCCCAACCGACGGCGGGCACAACGATGAGTGCGGCGAACAACACCACCGAGACGAGGAAGCCCAAATGGGCGGTGTAGGCAGTGAGATCGCCAAGTGCGGTGCCCATGGCGAAAGTTGCGGCGACCGCGGCCCAGTAGAACAACTCTCGACGCAGTGTGTCGATCCGATGAATCGAGAGGGTCCCTTCGACGCGACGCCAGGTCAGGAAGACCGCGGCCAAGCCCGCGGCGTACAGCCCCGAGGACACCGTATAGGGGACACCGAGGCCGACATGCAGCACATCGGCAGCCATCGTTCCGAAAATGCCCACCATCACCACCGCGAGCCAGTAAGACCATGCTACGTAGCGGCGCTGGCGAAGCTGAACGACCAACGCACCCCAGAACCCGACAAAACCCAGCAGCACCGCCAGCACTGGCGACATGGCGTGCACCAAGTAGTCCGACGTCACCTCTCCCATGGCCGTCGACAGCCCCTTGATCACCCAGAAGTAGGCAGTGATTCGCGGAACCCGCAATGCGCCTCGCCCCGGACTGGTCGCACTGCTGCTCTCGACAACTCCTTGGGTCAAGGTCCCCTCCAAAAATCGACACGAACACCCGTAGCAGGTGTCGACCATACTTTCGGTCGAGCTGGGGACATCCCGCTGACCCAGGCAAGCGCCCGGTCGATGCCGAGAATCCTCACTGGGCCTCGGCGGCAGCCTCCGCCTGGTTCTTCCGCTTCGTCCTGAGGTACTCGACGACCATCGGCAGCACCGAGACGACGATGATCACCACGAGGATGAGGTCGATGTTGTTGCCGACGAAGCTCACGTTGCCGAGCAGGTAGCCCAGCAGGGTCACGCCGAACACCCAGATGACGCCGCCGACGGCGGTCCAGGAGATGAAGTGGTGCAGCTTCATCCCGGCCGCGCCGGCCACCATCGTGACGAACGTGCGGACGAACGGCACGAAGCGGCCGAGCACGAGGGCCTTGGAACCGTAGCGCTCGAAGAAGTCGTGGGCCTGCTGGAGGTGCTGCTGGCTGAAGATGCGGCCCATCAGCCCGTTGCGCGGCTTGAACAGCCACGGCGAGATGAACTTGCCGACGTAGTAGCCGGCCAGGTTGCCCAGCACCGCGAAGAAGCTCATGAAGACGCACACCACGAGGTACGTCGTGAACTTGCCCATCCCGCCGATGGTGATGCTCGGCGGGGTCATCGCGACGAACATGCCCACCGTGAACAGCAAGGAGTCACCCGGGAGCACCGGGAAGATCGCGCACTCGATGAACAGCATGACCGCCACGCCCCACAGCGCGTTGTTGCCGAGCGCGTGGATGAGGTGGGCCGGGTCGAACCACGAGGGCAGCAACATCGGCACCATGGCCGGTGCGGACGTCAGGAGCGGGGCGAGCATTGGCCAACCTTAACGGGCCGGGATTGTGAACAGGCTGAACGGACGGCCCGACCCTCTTCGGGTGCCTCAGGGAGGGGCGCGCAGAACCACCTCCGCTCCCCATCTGGGTCGTGCCTCCATCAGGTCCTCGCTGGCCGGTGAAGTCGCGCTGAGAGTCAGGGAACAGTCAGGGGCCGATCTTCAGCTTCGCCTCGTAGCCTTACTCGCGGGGACGGGCACCAGCACTCCAAATTGGGGACGACAAGCGCCCGTGGAAGGGCCGGCGTTCATGATCGAGGCACGCGCACTCACCAAGCGATACGGTGACAAGACCGCGGTCGACAACCTCACGTTCACCGTGCAACCGGGGATCGTCACCGGATTCCTCGGCCCCAACGGGGCCGGGAAGTCGACGACCATGCGGCTGATCCTGGGCCTCGACCGCCCCACTTCCGGCACGGTCACCGTCGACGGACTGCCGTACACCCAGCACCACGACCCGCTGCGGGTGGCAGGCGCGCTGCTGGAGGCCCGGGCCGTGCACACCTCCCGCTCCGCTTACAACCACCTGCTCGCCCTCGCCGCCACCCACGCCATCCGCCGATCGAGGGTCGACGAGGTGATCGACTTCGTCGGTCTCGACCAGGTCGCCCGCAAACGCGCCGGGGCGTTCTC
>JAJYQH010000140.1 GCA_021794705.1 Actinomycetes bacterium
GATCCCGCCCGACCTGCGCCCGATGGTGCAGCTCGACGGTGGCCGCTTCGCGACGTCCGACCTCAACGACCTGTACCGCCGCGTCATCAACCGCAACAGCCGGCTCAAGCGCCTGCTCGACCTCGGGGCCCCCGAGATCATCGTGAACAACGAGAAGCGGATGCTGCAGGAGGCCGTCGACGCGCTGTTCGACAACGGACGCCGCGGACGCCCGGTCACCGGACCCGGCAACCGCCCGCTCAAGTCGATCTCCGACATGCTCAAGGGCAAGCAGGGCCGGTTCCGCCAGAACCTGCTCGGCAAGCGCGTCGACTACTCGGGCCGCTCGGTCATCGTGGTCGGCCCGCAGCTCAAGCTGCACCAGTGCGGTCTGCCCAAGGTCATGGCGCTCGAGCTGTTCAAGCCGTTCGTCATGAAGCGCCTCGACGACCTCAACTACGCGCAGAACATCAAGAGCGCGAAGCGGATGGTCGAGCGCCAGAAGCCCCAGGTGTGGGATGTCCTCGAAGAGGTCATCAAGGAGCACCCGGTGCTGCTGAACCGCGCGCCAACCCTGCACCGCCTCGGCATCCAGGCGTTCGAGCCGCAGCTCATCGAGGGCAAGGCCATCCAGCTGCACCCGCTCGTCTGCACGGCGTTCAACGCCGACTTCGACGGCGACCAGATGGCCGTGCACCTGCCGCTGTCGGCGGAGGCGCAGGCCGAGGCCCGCATCCTCATGCTGTCGACGAACAACATCCTCAAGCCCGCCGACGGGCGTCCGGTGACCATCCCCTCGCACGAGATGATCATCGGCGCCTACTTCCTCACCATGGAGCGCCCCGGCGCCAAGGGTGAGGGACGCGCGTTCAGCTCCATCGCCGAGGCCCTCATGGCCTTCGACCGGGGCGAACTGGAGATCGGCGCCATGATCACCCTGCGGCTGCAGGGCATCGTGCCGCCCGACGGGCAGGAGCTGCGTCCCGACGGATCGATCGTGCTCAAGACGACCCTCGGCCGCGCGCTGTTCAACGAGGTGCTGCCGAGCGACTACACCTTCGTCGACTTCCGGGTCGGCAAGAAGGAGATCGGCGAGATCGTCAACCAGCTGGCCGAGCAGTACAGCAAGGTCGAGGTCGCCGAGACCCTCGACGCCCTCAAGGACCTCGGGTTCCGGTGGGGCAGCCGGTCGGGCGTCACGGTGTCCATCGGTGACGTGCAGACCCCGGCCAACAAGCCGGAGATCCTCGCCGGCTACGAGGCCAAGGCCGCCAAGATCGACAAGCTGTACGAGCGTGGCCAGGTCACCGCGGAGGAGCGTCGTCAGGAGCTGATCCAGATCTGGACCCGCGCCACGGCCGACCTCACGGCCGCGATGGAGGCGAACTTCACCGAGACGAACCCGATCTTCATGATGGTGCACTCGGGCGCCCGCGGAAACATGACCCAGATGCGCCAGATCGCCGCCATGCGCGGCCTGGTGGCCAACCCCAAGGGTGAGATCATCGCCCGGCCGATCAAGTCCAACTTCCGTGAGGGCCTGAGCGTGCTGGAGTACTTCATCTCCACCCACGGTGCCCGGAAGGGCCAGGCCGACACCGCGCTGCGCACCGCCGACTCCGGGTACCTCACCCGGCGCCTGGTGGACGTGTCGCAGGACGTCATCATCCGCGAGGAGGACTGCGGCACCGAGCGCGGCCTGGTGAAGACCATCGCCCGCTGGGTGGTGCCGGGCCGCGACGCCGACGGGCGTCCGACCAAGGTGACGGTCGCGCCGTTCACCGAGGGCGCGTCGCTGGAGTACGCCGACGAGAACGAGGTCGCCGTCTACGCGCGCACCCTCGCGGTCGACGCGGTGAACGCCGACGGCGAGGTCATCGTGCCCGCGGGCACCGACCTCGGCGACCTCGAGATCCACGCGCTCGGCCAGGCCGGCGTCACCGAGGTCAAGGTCCGTTCGGTGCTCACCTGTGAGGCCGCCAGCGGCACCTGCGCCATGTGCTACGGACGCGGGCTCGCTCAGGGCAAGCTCGTCGACGTCGGCGAGGCGGTCGGTATCGTCGCCGCGCAGTCGATCGGCGAGCCCGGCACGCAGCTGACGATGCGCACCTTCCACACCGGTGGTGTGGCCGGTGACGACATCACCCAGGGTCTGCCGCGCGTCGTCGAGCTCTTCGAGGCGCGTCAGCCCAAGGGCAAGGCGCCGATCGCCGAGGCGGCCGGCCGTGTCCGGATCGAGGAGGGCGACCGCTCGCGGAAGCTCGTCATCGTCCGCGACGACGGTCAGGACGACCTGGAGTACCCGCTGCCGCGTCGTGCGCGCCTCGAGTTCGAGGACGCGTCCGGGGTGCGTCGGGCGATCCGCGACGGTGACCACGTCGAGGCCGGCGACCAGCTCATGGCCGGCACCATCGACCCGCAGGACGTGCTGCGCGTGCGCGGCGTCCGCAAGGTGCAGGAGCACCTGGTCGACGAGGTGCAGCGGGTCTACCGCACCCAGGGCGCGCCGATCCACGACAAGCACATCGAGATCATCATCCGCCAGATGCTGCGGCGGGTGACGGTCATCGAGTCGGGTGACACCTCGATGATGCCGGGCGAGCTCGTCGACCGCGCGTCGTACGAGGCGGCCAACCGTCAGGCGATCGCCGAGGGCGGGCGTCCCGCCGAGGGCCGTCCGGTGCTCATGGGTATCACCAAGGCGTCCCTGGCGACGGAGTCGTGGCTGTCCGCGGCGTCGTTCCAGGAGACCACCAAGGTGCTCACCGACGCGGCGATCCACGGCAAGTCCGACTCGCTGGTGGGTCTCAAGGAGAACGTCATCCTCGGCAAGCTCATCCCGGCCGGTACCGGTCTCGACCGTTACCGCAACATCCGGGTGGAGCCGACCGCGGAGGCCAAGGCCACGGCGTTCACGATGAGCTACGACCCGTACGACTACGACTTCGGGTCGACCACGGGTCCGGCGGTGCCGCTGGAGGACCTCGACTTCGGCGACATGCGCTGAGCCGGTCCCATCTGCTCGTCGGTGGCGGGGTGTCCCTTTCCGGGGCGCCCCGCCATCGGCGTTCATCAGGCGGTGCACCCGGGCCGGCGGACGCCGGTCGGCTAGCGTGAGCCCGTGACAACCAGCGGTGCGTACCCCGATCCGACCACGACCGCCCGCCCGCAGGTGATCAGCGTCAACGTCGGCTCCTCGCGCCCCAACCCCGACACCCGCAGCGATGTCACGGTCACCGGCATCGACAAGCGCCCCGTGGAGCGGATCGACGTGTTCGCCCCCGGTCCG
>JAJYQH010000349.1 GCA_021794705.1 Actinomycetes bacterium
GTACGTGAAGGCGATGCGCCACTACGGGCGCGAGATCCCCGAGAACCTCGCCCAACTGGCCCAGGGCAACGACCTGCCCGCCCGCCAGGAGGCCGCCAGCGTCGTCGCCCACCAGCAGGCGCAGCCGCACGCCCACCAGCACTGACGCCGTCCGCCGGGCTGGGTTCGTCCGGGCTGTCGACCTATGGTGGGGGCGGGTCTGCTCCCAATCACCCCGGGCAAGGGCATTCGACCCCGGTGCCCCCAGCGCCCGATCTCGGCGTCCCTGAGCGCCGCCGCGTCCGCACGACCCGCACCCACCCCGGACGAGAAGAGGACACGATGTCGATCGAGACCAGAGAGACGGCCCACGGCCGCAGCGAGGGAACGAGCAACCGTGACTGGTGGCCGGACGACCTCGACCTCGGCCTGCTGCACGCCACCCCGCCGTCGGCCGACCCCATGGGCGCCGACTACGACTACGCCGCCGAGTTCGAGTCGCTCGACCTCGGCGAGGTCAAGGCCGACATCGCGGCCCTCATGACCGACTCCCAGGACTGGTGGCCCGCGGACTTCGGCACCTACGCGCCGCTGTTCATCCGGATGGCGTGGCACAGCGCCGGCACCTACCGGGTGCAGGACGGTCGCGGCGGCGCCGACGGCGCCGAGCAGCGCTTCCCACCGCTCAACAGCTGGCCCGACAACGTGAGCCTCGACAAGGCCCGGCGGCTGCTGTGGCCGGTGAAGAAGAAGTACGGGCGCAAGCTGTCGTGGGGCGACCTCATGGTGCTCACCGGCAACGTCGCCCTCGAGCAGATGGGCTTCCGCACCTTCGGCTTCGGCGGCGGCCGGATCGACGCGTGGACGCCGGACCCCGTCAACTGGGGCCGGGAGACCACCTGGCTGGGCGACGAGCGCTACCAGGGTGACCGAAAGCTCGACAACCCGCTGGCGGCGTCCCAGATGGGGCTCATCTACGTCAATCCGGAGGGCCCCAACGGCGTGCCGGACGCGCTCGCGGCCGCCGTCGACATCCGCGAGACCTTCGCCCGGATGGCGATGAACGACGAGGAGACGGTCGCGCTCATCGCCGGCGGCCACACCTTCGGCAAGACCCACGGCGCCGCGCCGGTCGACAACCTCGGCCCCGAGCCCGAGTCGGCCCCGCTCGAGCAGATGGGGCTCGGCTGGAAGAACGGCCACGGCACGGGCAAGGGCCGCGACACCATCACCAGCGGGCTCGAGGTCACGTGGAGCCAGCGCCCGACCACGTGGTCGAGCCTGTTCCTCGACAACCTGTTCGGCTACGAGTGGGAGCTCGAGGACAGCCCCGCCGGAGCGAAGCAGTGGGTGGCCAAGGACGCCCCGGCCGAGGTCCCCGACCCCGAGACCAACGAGCCCACGCGCAAGCCGACGATGCTCACGACCGACCTCGCGTTGCGCTTCGACCCGATCTACGGGCCGATCGCGCGCCGCTTCCACGAGCATCCGGACGAGTTCGCCGACGCCTTCGCCCGCGCCTGGTTCAAGCTCACCCACCGCGACCTCGGCCCGAAGTCCCGCTACCTCGGCCCCGAGGTGCCCGCCGAGGACCTCGTCTGGCAGGACCCCGTTCCCGCCGTCGACCACCCGCTCGTCTCCGAGGCGGACGCCGCCGAGCTCAAGCGCGCGGTGCTGGCGTCCGGGCTCGGCGTCTCCGACCTGGTGTTCACCGCGTGGGCCTCGGCGTCCACCTACCGCGACTCCGACAAGCGGGGCGGCGCCAACGGCGCGCGCATCCGGCTGGCCCCGATGAACCAGTGGCCCGCGAACGACCCCGAGCGGCTGGCCGGCGTCCTCGCCACCCTGGAGAAGGTCCGGAGCGACTTCAACGCGCGCGGCACTGCGGCGATCTCCCTCGCCGACCTCATCGTGCTCGGCGGTGCCGCCGCGGTCGAGCGCGCGGCGGCCGACGCGGGCATCGAGGTCGACGTGCCGTTCACGCCCGGACGCACCGACGCCACCCAGGAGCAGACCGACGAGGCGAGCCTCGCCTGGCTCGAGCCCGCCGCCGACGGGTTCCGCAACTACCGCGGATCCGCCGCGACCGGGTCGACCGAGCAGCTGCTCGTCGACCGCGCCCGCCAACTCACCCTCAGCGTTCCCGACATGACCGTGCTCGTCGGCGGACTCCGGGTGCTCGGCACCACGGTCGGCGGCTCGCGGGCCGGGGTGTTCACGGACAGGGTCGGCACCCTCACCCCCGACTTCTTCACGACGGTGACCGACCAGGGCGTCACGTGGACACCCGGCGCGGGCGACGAGACCTACACCGGGCGCGGCCGCGGCACCGAGTGGACGGCGTCCCGGGTCGACCTGCTCTTCGGCGCCAACGCGCAGCTCCGCGCGGTGTCCGAGGTGTACGCCAGCGACGACGCCGCGGAGAAGTTCGTCCGCGACTTCGTGGCCGCCTGGGACAAGGTGATGATGCTCGACCGGTTCGACCTGTCGTAGCCGACGCCCTCCGCGCGCCCCGTTTCGTGCCACAGTCGATGACGGGGACAGGAGGACGCATGATCACCCGGCGCGCGCTGCTCGACCTCGCCGCCCTGGCCGTGGCCGGCGTCCCGGCGCTGAGCGGTTGCTCGTCGTCGGCACCCACCCCCGACGTCGGCCAGTACGGCGCCTGGTTCGCCAAGGACGTTCGGCGCGCGCCGGCGGCCCCGGCGACGTCGTCCCTCGGACCGTTCGCCGTCGCGCTGCTCGACCGGCTGGGCTCCGCCAACCCGGTGGTCTCGCCGTTCTCGCTCGCGGTGGTGCTCGGCATGCTGCGCAACGGCGCGGCGGGGGTGACGGCGTCCGAGTTGCAGCGGCTGTTCGGCACGACCACCGCGCAGCTGGACGCCGAACTCAACGCGGTGCTGCAGGCCCTCGACGCGGTGTCCGCACGGAGCAAGGTGGCGATGAGCGTCGCGGACGCCGGCTGGGCGCAGCGGGACTTCGACCTGAGCCGGGCGTTCCTCGAGGCCCTGGCCCGGTGGTTCGGCGTCGGGATGATCCCGGTCGACTTCCGCGCCGACCCGGACGCCGCCCGCGCGGCGGTCAACGCCTGGGCCGCCGCGAGCACCCGCGGGCTCATCGACGAGATCCTCCCGGCCGGGTCGGTCGACCGGCTGACCCGGCTGGTGCTGGGCAACGCCGTGTACTTCAAGGGCCGGTGGAAGGTGTCGTTCGACCCGGCCAGGACGGCCGAGGGCCCGTTCACCGGGGGCGCGGGACAGAAGCTGCGGGCCCCGCTCAAGATCGG
>JAJYQH010000278.1 GCA_021794705.1 Actinomycetes bacterium
CGCGGCGGGCGAGCGCGTGCCCCACCGGGGTGGCGTAGATCTGTTCGAGGATGCTGCGTCCGGCCATCACACGCCCTCCAGGATCGCGACGACTCCCTGACCACCCGCGGCGCAGATGGAGATGAGGCCCAGGGACCCCGGACCCTTACGGGACAGCAGCTTCGCGAGGGTCGCGGCGATGCGGCCCCCGGTGGCCGCGAACGGGTGCCCGGCCGCAAGAGAGGATCCGTTCACGTTGAGCCTCGCCCGGTCGACCTCGCCGAGGCCCTGCTCGCTCCAGGCGGCGAGGGTCGCGAGCACCGTCGCCGCGAAGGCCTCGTGCACCTCGATGTACTCGAAGTCGCCCAGGCCGAGGCCGGTGCGCTCGAGCAGCACCGGCAGCGCCCGGGCAGGAGCGAGCAGCAGGTCCTCGCGACCGGTGACGTAGTCGGTGGCGGCCACCTGGGCGTCCACCACCCGCGCCAGCGCGGGCCAGCCGTTGTCTCGGGCCTGCCCCTCCTCCGCGAGCAGCACCACTGCCGCCCCGTCGCTCAGCGGGGTCGAGTTGCCCGCGGTCATGCTGGCGTCCGGGCCGCGTCCGAAGACGGGCTTCAGCGCGGCCAGCCGCTCCAGCGACGTGTCCGGCCGCAGGGTCCCGTCGCGGGTGACGCCGAGGTAGGGCGTCACCAGGTCGTCGAAGAACCCGTCCTGCCAGGCGGCGGCGAGGTTGCGATGGGAGGCCAGTGCCAGCTCGTCCTGCGCCTGCCTGCCGATGTTCCACCGGGTGGTCGTGAGCGCCTGGGACTCCCCCATCGACAGCCCGGTGCGCGACTCCACGACGGCCGGAGGGACGGGGAGCAGGTCGGCCGGTGCGAGGCCGAGGAAGGCCCGGGCCCGCTGTCCCGGCGTCCGGGCACGACGGGCGGCGAGCAGGGCACGTCGGAGCCGCTCGCTCACCACGACGGGCGCGTCGGACGCCGAGTCGACCCCGCCCGCGATCGCCGTCGTCGCCTGGCCGAGACGGATCTTGTTGGCCACGTAGACGAGGGTCTCGAGGCCGGTGCCGCACGCCTGCTGCAGGTCGACGGCCGGAGTGTGCGGCGACAGCGCGGAGCCGAGCACCGCCTCGCGGGTGAGGTTGTAGTCACGACTGTGCTTGAGCACCGCCCCCGCCGCCACCTCGTCCACGGTCCGGCCCGCCAATCCGAAGCGGGCCACCAGCCCGTCGAGGGCGGCGGTGAGCAGATCCTGGGCCGACGCGTCGGCGAACGCCGTGCCCGCCTTGACGAACGGCGTCCGGTTGCCGCCGACGATCACGGCGTGTCGGGCCGGGTTCTCTGCCGTCATGGGCGCTCCTCCTCGAGGGTCGTGACGGTGCAGCGGGGGTCGCTGCCGGATGGCCACCCACCGCCGGAAATAAGCGATACGGGGGGTAGCCGGTACTTGCAGTACACGGTACGTTAGCTGGCATGGACGACGATGTCGAGGACCCGGGCGACGGCGACGGCACCCGGTCCGCGGTCCCGGACGGGCGGCGCACGCGGTGGGAGGAGCACCGGGTGCAACGTCGCCGCGACCTGGTGCAGGCGACGCTGCGGGCGATCCGCGAGCACGGCCACGGCGTCGGCATGGACGAGATCGCTGCGCGGGCCGGAACGTCGAAGACGGTCATCTACCGGCACTTCGGAGACCGCACCGGACTGTGGACCGCCGTGGTCGAGAGCGTCCACGACTACATCCTCAGCAACCTCAACGTGCCGCTCACGCTCAGCCCCCTGAGCCCCGATCAGCTCGTCACCCAGCTCGCCGACGCCTATCTGGCGGTCGTCGAGCGCGACCCGGAGATCTACCGGTTCGTCGTCGCCCGGCCGGCGGGCGACGTCGCCGACCCCGTCGCCAGCTTCACCAGCCGGATCGGCTCGCTCGTCGCCGACAGCCTGCGTCCCCCCGTGCAGGAGGCCGGGCTGCCCGACGTGACCGCCGACACCTGGGGCCACGGCCTCGTCGGCTTCATCTGGGCGATCGCCGACACCTGGCTCGCCTCCGGCATGCGGCGTCCGCGACCCGAGATCGTCGCCGACGTCGCCTCGCTCGTCACACCCGCTTTCGCGCCACTCACCAGGAGCCAACGATGACCCTGACCCAGCCCGATACCCTCCGCACGAGCGACGAGCGGCCGCTGCTCCCGCCCGCCACCGCCTCCGCCCTCTCCACGGCCCTCGACGGCCGCTTCCACGAGCTCAAGCAGCGCTGGCGCCGGGAGGTCGACGGCCCGGACGTGGTGCGCGACCCCGCCGCCGGCCTCGAGGAGGCGCGCGACTGGACGCTGCGTCGCCTGGTCGACCTGTCGGAGCGCGGGTTCGTCACGGCCGGCTTCCCCTCGTCGGTGGGAGGCACCGGCGACATGTCCGAGTCCGTCGCCAATTTCGAGATGCTCGGCATGGGCGACCTCTCGCTCACCATCAAGTCGGGGGTTCAGCACGGCCTGTTCGGCGGCGCGATCGTCAATCTCGGTACCGCCTGGCACCACGAGACGTTCCTGCCCGATGCGATCGCCTGCCGGCTGCTCGGGTGCTTCGCCATGACGGAGCTGGGGCATGGGTCGGACGTGTCGTCGATCGAGACCACCATCACGTGGCTGCCGGACGCCGGCGAGTACGAGATCACCTCCCCCACCCCCGGGTCGCGCAAGGCCTACATCGGCAATGCCGGGCGCGACGGCCGGATGGCGGTCGTCTTCGGGCAGCTCCACGTCGCGGACCGTTGCGAAGGGGTGCACGCCATCCTCGTGCCGATCCGCGACGAGCGGGGCGACGACCTGCCCGGCGTCACCACCGGAGACCAGGGACACAAGGGCGGCCTGCTCGGCGTCGACAACGGCACCCTGTGGTTCGATCATGTGCGGGTGCCCCGGCGGATGCTCCTCGACCGCTACGGCGGCATCGACGAGCGCGGCGACTACTCCTCCCCCATCGCCAACCCCAACGCCCGCTTCTTCACGATGCTCGGCACCCTCGTCCGCGGTCGCATCTGCGTGGCGGGTGGTGCGGCGTCCGCGACCCGTCGGGCGCTGAGCATCGCCACCCGCTACGCCCTCACCCGCACCCAGTTCCGCCTGCCGGGGCTGGGCGAGGAGGTGCCTCTGCTCGACTACCAGACCCACCAGCGCAAGCTGCTGCCGAACATCGCCCGGGCCTACGCGTACGGGTTCGGGCAGAACGAGGTGTCGGAGGAACTGCAACGGGTCTACGACCGGACCCTCGCCGGCGAGGTCGACCCCGAGC
>JAJYQH010000287.1 GCA_021794705.1 Actinomycetes bacterium
GAGGCGCCGGGATGGCTGATCGTGGCCCTGGCGTCGGTGTGGGCGCTGCTGCTGCCGTGGCTCGGCATCGTGCAGCGCGGTGACGTCGGGGTGCTGGCGATCGTCACCACGGCCCCGTGGATGGCGCTTGCGCTGTGGCGTTGGGCCGGGTCCGAGCTCTCCGGGCCCGCGGCCTGGCGCGCGCCCGCGGCCGTCGGGCTGCTGGGGCTGCTGTGGGTCTCGAGCCAGCCGGTCAGCTGGCTGCTCATCGCGGGCGCCGTCGCGCTCGTCCTCCTCGTCCGCCCGGGCACGTGGAGGGCCGCGCTGCCCGCCCTCGGCGCCCCGCTGGTGTTCGTCGCCGGCTGGTTCCCGCGCCTGGCCCAGGCTCCGGCACGGTTGCTCACGACCCCCGACCCGCTCGCGGCGGCCGACGCTGCCCGGGGCGGCCCGCTGGCGCTGCTCGGACTCGTGTCGACGGTTCCGGCGCTGCCGACCTGGCTGGTCCTCGCCGTGGGCATCGCCCTGTGGCTCGGCCTGCTCGCCCTGCTCCTCGCCGGCGCCCGGGCGGCCGGACGCCTCGACCTCCTCACCGGCGCCCTCGGCTCCGCGGCGCTGCTCCTCGGGGTGTTCCTGCCCCGCCTCCCGGTGAGCATCGACGGGCGGGGGCTGCGGGTCAACGCGGCCGCCTTCATCGCCGTCGGCCTCGGCACCCTGCTCGCCCTCGGCTACCGCCTCGTCGTGGTGCGTGCCGTCGAGCAGGTCGATCCGGCCGGCGACGCCGACTCGGTCGTACCCGCCCTCGCCCGTCGCGCCGGCACCCGCGCGACGGTCGCGCTCGCCGGCGTCCTCTCGCTCGTCATCGCGACGGGCTGGGTGGTCGTGGGCGACCGTCCTGCTCGCAGCGCCCCCTCGGTGCTGCCGACGTGGGTCACCCAACTCCAGGAGTCGAACCGGGCCGGGCGCACGCTGCTCGTCGATCTCACCGACTCGCCGGTCACCTGGCAGCTGAGCGACGCCACCCATCCCCAGTGGGGCAGCGGCGAATACGGCGGGGTCCTCAGCGGACAGGCCGGCAGGGACCTGCGCGACCTCGTCGTGTCCATCGCCTCCGGGCGCCCCCTCGACTCCCTCGCCACCCGCCTCGCGGACGCCGGCGTCGTGGCGGTCTGGGTGCGCGGCGACAACGGGGTGCTGAGCGGCGTCCCCGGGCTGCAGTCGACACCGGAGGACACCACCACCACGGTCTATGCCGTCACCGGGCTCGTGTCCCGGCTGCGCCTCGTCCAGAACGGCACCAGCATCCCGATCGGCGACGCCACGGTCACGGCGGCATCCGGCGACCGCACGCTCGTGCTCGCCGAGCCGACCGACGGCCGCTGGCGACTCCGGGTGGGCGGCACCTCGCTGCCTCGCGCCGACGCGGGCGACGGCTGGCAGCAGCGGTTCACCGTGCCGGCCGGCGTCCAGGGCGGCGTGCAGTGGGGGATGGCACCGGCCGTCGGCTCCGCCGTCGTCCAGATCCTCGTCCTCGTCGTGCTGCTCGTCCTGGTCGCGCCGGTCGCCGCGCCGAGCGGGGCCAGCCCCAAACGGGCCGCGCTCTCGGCGTCCCCGAGGAGAGGAGTGTCCGGTGGCTGACCCGTCCACGCCGCGGTGGTCGGCCGTGGTCCGACCGCTCGCGTCCGCCCGCTCGCTCCGCCTGGTCCTCGGGCTGGTCCTGCTCGTGCTGCTCAGCCTCGTGAGCCTGCTCCTCCACCCCGCGCACACGAACGGTGAGAACGTGACGACCACGTCGGTGCGCAGCCTCGCCTGCCCGTCGCTCAACGCCTCCGCCACCCTGGTCGCCGGGAGCAGCACCGCGCCGTTCGGTCTCACGGCCCTCGGTGGGACGCCGGCGAGCGTGAGCGGTCTCGTGCAGCGCGACGCGGCGAAGAAGTCCTGGCTGCTGCAACCGAGCGGGGCCGACCAGCCGGTGGGCGGCATCCTCGCCCGGGGCTCCCAGTGGGCGTGGGCCGCCTGCGCCGCGGCGTCCGCGAACTCCTACGTCAACGTTCCCGACCTGTCCACGGCCGACCTGCTGCTCGTCAACCCCGACCCGGTCTCGGTCGCGGTCAACCTCACCTTCTACACGAACACGGGGGTGCGGTCGGTGGCCGGCGCCCGCGGCCTCGTGGTGCAACCCCAGTCGTCACGGGTGGTGCCGTTGTCGGTGGTGGCGGGGTCCGGCGCCGCCGGCGTCGGCGTGAGCACCGACTCGGGGCGGGTGCTCGCGCTGGCCCGCCCGATCACCAGCAGCTCGTTCGGCGCCCAGTCGGCCCAGACCCCGCAACTGGTCACGTCGATCCCGGCCGTGCCGAAGGGCGCAGCGAAGGTGCGGGTGATGGTGACCAATCCCGGGACGCGGGACGCGACGGCGAACGTCGCGGGGCTCACCCGCACCGGCCGGATCAACCTCGCCGGCGCCCAGCAGGTGACGGTGCCCGCGCAGCAGACCGTCAGCCTCGACATCTCCAAGCCCGTGTCGGGTGACGAGATGGGGCTGGAGGTCTCGTCGGACCAGCCGCTCGTCGCCTCCGCCCAGGTGGGCGACAAGTCCGGCCTCCAGCTGAGCGCCGCGCCGGTGCTGCCGCAACTCAACGCCGTCGTGCCCACCGACGCGTCGCTGTACGTGCTGAACCCCGGCACCACCAGCGCCACGGTCCAGGTGAGCCTCACCCCAGGGTCGGGCAGCCCGGCGGTCACCAGCCGGGTGATCCCCCCGGGCGCCCTCGCCGTGATCAGCCTCGAGAAGCAGACGGTGCTGCACCTGTCGTCCAGCCGCCCGGTGTCCGCGGCGGTCGGGATGCTGTCCAACAACAAGGTGGCGGTGATGGCGGCGGCCAGCGAGGCGTCCTCGACGGGCAGCATCAGTCTGGCGATCAACCCCTCCCTGCACTGATCCCCGTCACGCGACCCGGCAGGCGCAGCCCCGAGGAGCGGGTGCACATCCGCTGATCTCGATCGCCCCGTCGCCTCCTCGAACGCGTCCCCGCCCTGGCCCGATAACGGCGCCTTCTGCGACATCGACCCCACCTGCCGCACCCCCGCCTCCAGGGCCGGCGAATGGCAGGTGGTGCACGTGTGCGGGGACCCGCGGGTGCGAGCGGCGAGCGGCGCAGGTCGTCCCGGGGGAGCGGTCAGTCGTCGATGTCGGGGTCGATGTCGGTGACGCTTCGTCCGGTGAGCGCGCTGAGCTGCTCGACCAGGGTGCGGTGCACCAGCTCGCGGAGCGCGGCCCGGCTGG
>JAJYQH010000155.1 GCA_021794705.1 Actinomycetes bacterium
ATAATATTCCGCTGCTGCGGGCCTCCCTCGCCGAGCACCCGTCGTGGCAGGCTCTGCGGGCACTGGCCGTGCTGTCGCCCGAGCCGGAGCGCGGCGACCTGTTGCTGCTCGCCTGCCGCACCCGGCCCTCGGCGCCCCTCGTCATCGAGACGCTGCAGGCCCTGTACGAGGCCGGGCGGGGTGGCGACATGCTCACGCTCCTCGACGACCTCGACCCGAGCCTGCGGCACCTGCCGCGGGTACGCCTCGCCGAGGCGCGAGCGGCGGTCCTGCTCGGCGACGCGGCCCGGGCCGGGGCGATCCTCGACGACGGCCGCCTCGAGGTGCCCGACCTGCGGGAGGGCGAGGACAGCCTCGCGTCCCTGTGGGACGACTATCAGCGGCTGTCAGGCGGTTCCGCGCCGCTGCCCGGTTCCTACGACTTCCGCATGCACTGAGCCGGTCAAACCCGCTCGGCGACGAGGATGCGGGTGCGTTCCGGCAGGACTTGCGGGGCCAGCACGCCCATCGCGGCGAGCTGGCGTCCGGTGAGCACGAGCGGCTCGGCCACCGGGCGACCGTCGGGCACGGTGAGCGGGAGTTCGCTCACCCGGTAGCTGGCGTCGGGGTCGAGCCCGGGCAGCGGGATCATGCCGATGCTCCACGTCGGGGGCAGCTCCAGCAGGGTGAACCCGTAGATCGCCTTCTCGGGCGTGACCACACCGTGGAGGTAGGCGCCGGGCTGCGGCAGGTCGACGCGCACCAGCCGACCGGCGTTGAGCACCTCCCGGTTCTGCTTGTACCACCGGATCCACTGGCCGAGCCGCTCGATCTCGTGCGGCGTCGCCTGGGCGAGGTCCCACTCGATGCCGAGGTGCCCGAACACGGCGGTGGCAGCGCGGTAGTCGATGTCGTGGTGGCGTCCGGTGGTGTGCGAGGCGCCGGAGGCGATGTGCGAGCCGAGCATCTCGGGCGGCAGCAGCTGGGTGGTCCAGCGCAGCATCTGCTGGCGGTCGGTGGGGTCGATGTTGTCGCTCACCCAGACCCGGTCGCAGTGCAGCATCACCTCGAGGTCGACCCGGGCGCCGCCGGAGCTGCACGACTCGATCTCCAGTCCCGGGTGAGCGGCCTTGAGTTCGTCGACGAGCCGGTAGAACGCCAGTGTCTGCTCGTGCACGCCGGGACGCCCGTCCGGGGTGGTGCCCGCGTCGAGCAGGTCGCGGTTGTGGTCCCACTTGATGTAGCCGATGTCGTACTCGCCGAGGATCGCCAGCATCTGGTCGCGGACGTGCGCGTAGGCCCCCGGGATGCCGATGTTGAGCACCCACTGGTGCCGCGACGTCAGCGGCATCCGTCCCGGGACCTGCATGACCCATTCCGGGTGTGCCCGGGCGAGGTCGGAGTCGGGGTTGATCATCTCGGGCTCGAACCACAGCCCGAACTGCATGCCGTGGCCGGTCACCGCGTCGACCAGCGGGTGCAGGCCCTGCGGCCACACGTCCGGGCTCACCACCCAGTCGCCGAGTCCCGATCGGTCGTCGCGGCGCGACCCGAACCACCCGTCGTCGAGCACGTAGCGCTCCACGCCGAGGTTCGCCGCGCGGGCCGCGAGGTCGATGAGCCGGTTGGCGTCGTGGTCGAAGTAGACCGCCTCCCATACGTTGAGGGTGACCGGACGCCGCGCGTCCACGGGCTGGGGGCGGTTGCGCAGGAAGGCGTGGTGGTGCGCCGCGATCTCGTCGAGGCCGATGCCGTGGTTGAAGTACAGCCACGGGGAGGCGTAGCTCTCGCCGCGTCCCAGCACGATCTCGCCCGGCAGCAGCAGCTCCCCGCCGCCCAGCACCTGCTCGCCGGTGAGCACCTTCTCCGCGTAGGTGGCGTGGTTGCCGCTCCAGGCGGTGTGCACGCTCCAGATCTCCCCGGTGGAGAAGCCGAAGCCGGGCTCCCCGAGGTGCAGCACGGACGCGGCATCCGCCCCGGTGCGGCCGTGGCGCCCCTCGCGCAGGTGGGTCCCCATCCGCATCGGCATCCGCTGCGGCACCCGCTCCTTGCCCCACCGGCCGCCGAAGTCGAGCAGCTCGGTGGCCCGGGCCGGCACGGGCAGTGCGAGCGTCAGGCCCTCGAGCAGGTATCCGGGCTCGCCGGCGTTGGTGAGCTCGGCGTGGGCGCGCACGAGCCCGGTCGGCAGCATCTCGAGGGTGATGACCAGGGCCAGAGCCGTGTCGCGGTCGTCGGCGTGGACGACGAGTCGCGCGCCGTCCCGGGCGTCGACCCGGACCACGTCGTCCCCGGGCAGGGGGGCGTCGTTGAGGGTGATCCGGGTGACGCCGAAGCGGGGGGCCCAGTCGCGCCCGGAGCGCGAGCCGGTCACACCGGGCCGCCCGGTCCACCCGGTCCACTGTTCCGGCACGACGGCCAGGGCGTACCCCTCGTTGGGGAGGCCGTTGTGCAGGCCGCCCAGCCCGCTGCCGCGCACCGCGTCGTCGAAGCGGGCGGCGTCGAGGGGCCCGAGCGGCGCCCCCCAGTGCACCACCTCGGGCAGCCGGCCATCGCGGACGGACAGGACCAGGTCGGTGACGGGACTGGTGAGGACGATCCGGGCGGTGGGGCCGGGTGCGGCGACGTCGTCGGCGGCCGCGGGGGAGGAAGTCGACATGCGGCAAACCTATCGAGACGGGTCGGGCGGGCGCATGCTTGACTCGACCTGTGACCCGTGTGGCCTGACCAGGGAGGGTAGGGACGCCGATGAGTGTTGACGAGGTGCTGGCAGGATGGGGCGCCGTGCAGGGCTGGCAGGAGGACCTCTACCGTCAGCTGCACTCCCACCCAGAACTGAGTTTCCAGGAGCGGGAGACCGGCGACACGGTCGACCAACACCTGCGGCGGGCCGGCTTCGCCGTCCAGCGCGTCGGCGGGGGAGTCGTCGGCGTCCTGAGCACGGGACCCGGACCCACCGTGCTCGCCCGGGCGGACATGGACGCGCTTCCCGTCCGCGAGGCGACGGGCCTGCCATATGCCTCGACCCGCACCGTGGCCGGCGCCGACGGCGGCACCCTCCCGGTCATGCACGCCTGCGGCCATGACATGCACGTCGCCGCGGCCGTCGGCGCGGCGGCCCTGCTGGCGGCCCGCTCGGACGCCTGGCGCGGCACCTACGTCGCCCTGTTCCAGCCCGCGGAGGAGAACGCCGGAGGGGCGCGCGCCATGGTCGACGCCGGCCTCGTCGACCTCGTGCCCCGTCCCGACGTCTGCCTCGCTC
>JAJYQH010000025.1 GCA_021794705.1 Actinomycetes bacterium
TTACAAGAAGGAACTCATCCACACCCGACCGTGGCCGGACCTGAAATCGGTGAAGAAGGCCACGTTCGAGTGGATCGAGATGTACTACAACCGTACCCGCAGGCACTCGACACTAGGCTATTTGACGCCAGACGAATACGAGCTAGGATATCGAAACATCCACGAACTCGCGGCCTAAATCATCGCCTCCACTTTTTCGGGAACACTCCACCTCTCAGCGGAGGCCCTGGCGTTTCTCGAAGGGACCGTCGAGGGGGTGAACCCGCACCGGGGGCGGCGCCGATCCATACGCTGCCTCGGATTCGCTTCGGTGAATCTTCACAAGAAACTCCCCGAATCCGAATGGCCCCGGGTGCAGCGTTGTATCGGGGACCATCACCTGTCTAGCCCAGGAGGTAGTGATGCTGAGAGATCAGTCGACCAGGGACCCGTGCTGCGGGATGCGTGTAGACCCGGCCACCGCTGAACACATCGATCATGCGGGGAACACCTACTACTTCTGCTCCAAGCACTGCGCCGACGCCTTCGCGCTCAACCCGCAGAAGTTCCTCCGCAACCCCCCGCACCCGAACCCGTACCGTCTCCTCCGCCACTGAAGATGTTCGAAACCCGGACCCCGCCGCCCGAGAGCCCCTTCAGTGACTGGTAGGTATCGACGTCGGGAGAAGGTGCGGACACGGGCACGTTGACGGGAACCACTGCGTCCCTTGCATCTGGTGGGGGCAACAGGGCACCGCATGCGGGCGCTGCTGGCCGAGCGTGTCGACGCTGGCTGACACCGTCGTCCGGGATGCCGCATGACGAGCCGCGTGCATCACTTCACCCCGGGAGTCGTCCTCGTCGCGGCCGAACTGGACATGCTGTCGAAGGCTCGCGATCGACCGCATCAACGGCCTGTCCACAGGTGCTGACGACTACATCACCAAGCCGTTCAGTCTTGGGGAACCGATAGCCCGGGCGCGCGCCGACAGGCGTCCACGGCATCCGGTAGGCGCCACAACCGGAACAGCCCCGGCGTGTCACGTCCCAGTCCAGAACCAACTGGCCCGGTTGAGCCGTCGGACGGGCGGGTGCCCTGGGCGAGAAGCCCGCGATCCAGTTTTCGGCCGCCCGTTCCGGCGTACCGCCTACGACGACTGGGAACCCAGCACTTCGGGCTCGCACGGCTTGCCGTGGTGGGTGTACGAACCTGTTTCGGGAAACGCGCCTGAGCAATAGTCAAGACCTGTGGATCGGCGTGTCATGCGGCGTGTGCGTGATGTCCTGATTCCTGGTCGTCGGGACGTTCGATCAGCACGCCCTTGTCGAACGTTGCGCCGGCTCTGACGAGGGCGACGAGGTGGGGTGCGTTGACCGCGCGCCACCGGGTCTGGGCGGACTCGATCAGCTTGTACGCCATCGCGACCCCGGCCGCCCTGGATCCTGGTCCTTTAGTGATGCGCTGCCGCAGGCGGACGGTGGCGAAGGTCGACTCGATCGGGTTGGTGGTTCGCAGGTGGACCCAGTGCTCGGCGGGATAGTCGTAGAACGCGAGGAGCACGTCGAGGTCGTCGCTGATCTTCGCCGCCGCCTTGGGCCACTTGACCCCATAGTCGGCGACGAACCCCCGAGCGGCCTTGCGGGCATGGTCGCGGTCTTCGGCGTTCCAGATCTCGGCCAGTGCGGCTTTCGCGCCGGGCTGGGCGGACTTCGGCAGCGCGTTGAGGACGTTGGCGATCTTGTGGAACCAGCAGCGTTGCTCCTTGGTGTCGGGGAACACCTCGCGGACGGCGGCCCAGAACCCCAGTGCCCCGTCACCGACAGCCAGGACCGGTGCCCGCATCCCGCGGCGCTTGCAGTCGCGCAGCAGGTCGGCCCACGACTGGGATGATTCCCGGTGGCCGTCGTCGAGAGCGACCAGCTCCTTCGAACCGTCGGCTCGCACGCCGATGATCACCAGCAAGCACACCTTGTCCTGCTCGAGTCGGACCTTGAGGTGGATCCCGTCGACCCAGATGTAGACGTAGTCGGTCTCGGCCAAGGACCGCCGGTTGAACGCCGCCGCCTGGTCCTGCCAGTCCTTGGTCAACCGCGTGATCGTGGCCGCCGACAGGCCGTTGCTCGAGCCGAGGAACTGCTCCAACGCCGGGACGAAGTCACCGCTGGACAGGCCGTGCAGGTACAGCAACGGCAACACCTCGGCCACCTTCGGCGACTTGCGCGCCCAGGCGGGCAGGATCGCCGAGGAAAACCGGTGACGTTGCCCGGTGGTCTCGTCGACCCGCTTGTCGTTGACCCGCGGCGCACGCACCCTGACCGCCCCCGCCGCCGTGGTCACCTGCCGTTCCTGGTGGTAGCCGTTGCGGACCACCAGCCGACGCCCCGCCTCGTCCAGCTCGTCGGCGAACGCCTCGACATAGGCGGCGACCTCGGCCCGCAACGCGGCCGCGAGCATCGCCCTGGCGCCGTCACGCACGATCTCATCCAGCAACGAACCACCCGCTGCCTCACCCAACGCCTCAGCGTCATGAACTATCTTGAGCACGAGCGCACCTTCCCGAACCAGCGCGCTAACGCCGGTCCTGATCAGAGTCCTGTTCCTTGAAGATCATCCCCGGGAAGGTGCGCTCCATCACGCTCACCCGCCGACGGTCATCCACAGGTTCTGATCATTGCTCGCAGGCTCGCTGTCGGTCGCACTACCTGGTCAACGACAACATGATTCATTGGCTGCCACCGATCGGGGCCGCTGAGACCCGCACGGCCATCGCTCTTGATCACCAAGTTGCGGCCGTTCCCGCCGTCCCAGCCCGCACTGCATGGTGGTCTCGCCTGAGATCAGCATTCCGATGGCGACATTGAAACCCATCGTCACGGCCCGTGTCCCGTCCTGTCTGAGGTCAGCAGTACCCTTTCGCCACTTGGAAGGGAGTAGATGAACATCGACTGGATGCACGTGATTTGGGAGGGTCGGTGGCAGGCGATCGTCCTCTTCGCGCACGGGCTCCTCTATGATCTCAGCACGATCTGGTGGTTCGGACCCCTTCTGGTCTTGTGCGCGCTAGGCCTAGGGACGAAGGGGATGCTCCGCCTCGCTAAGTACGTCGTGAGCGCCTTCCTGCATACGCGAGGAATTGTCAAGACCTGTGGATCGGGGTGTCACGCAGCTTGCTGGTGTGGTCCTGATTCGTCGGGTCGTTCGATGTGGACGCCGTTGTGGAATGTTGCGCCGGCCCGGACGAGCGCGACGAGGT
>JAJYQH010000026.1:0-2911 GCA_021794705.1 Actinomycetes bacterium
GCGTGGACCAGGTGCCGGTCGACGGATCGAAGCGCTCCACCGTCGCCACGGTGCTGCTGGAGGCGTTGCGTCCACCGATGGCGTAGATGCGGCCCTGCGCGTCGGCGGCGGCGGCCAGGTAGCTGCGCGCGGTCGGCATCGCCGCCGGGGCATCCCACGGGATCGTCGTCACCATCTCAGACCCTCACCCACAGCGCCGGAACCGCTGGCGGCTCCCAGCCGACCTGCGAGGTGTGCGCCTGCTGGCAGACGTACTCCACGCCCTGGTAGAGCACGTGGTCACCCACGGCGTAGACAGTCTGCGGTGCCCAGTCCGGCACGCTCGGCGTCGGCGGCGGCGGCATGTGCTCTCCCAGATCCGCCAGCGAGGTGATCTGCTCGACCCGCGTCCAGCCCGCATCGTCGCGGACCAGCCACACCGACCAGCTCTTGCCATCAGTAGTCGGGGTCACCGCCAGGTACAGGTCGCCGTCGGTGAAGATCCACGCCGCGTCCTGCTCGCCGGCAACCGTCAGCGTCGACACGTCGAACGGGGACAGCACGGTGCCCAGCGCCGCCCGCGCGTCAGCCGAGATCCCGTCCCGCTCCTGCTGCCACGCCTGCGCCGCAGCATCTCGGAGAGCACCCACCTCAGACCACCTTCCCGAGGACTAGCAGAGACGAGCCCAGACGCACCACGGCCACCCGATCGGAGAGCGTCGCGGTATAGGAGGACAGGACTACGGCGGGCACCGCCGTGGCCGAGCCGTCCAGGGTCACGGTCAGCGGCGAGGTCGCAGTCACGGTCGCCCACAGCAGGCTCACGCCGTCACCTCCTGCGCCGTCCACGACATGTCCGCCCCGTCGAGGTTGATCTCCCAGTCGGTGGCCTGCACCCGGCGCGCGATGCCGTTGACCACCAGCGTCATCACGTCGAAGTGCCCGGCGAGAGGAAGCGGTGCGGTGGAGAGCCGCCACGTCGACACCCGGCGCTTGTCCGAGGCCACCCGCTGGTCACCGAGCGCCACCAGCGACGCCTGATCGGCGACGTCGAGTGACACCTGCACCGGGTAGGTCAGGCCGCGCGGATCCGAGGCGTGCTCGTCGACCGTGTAGATGCCGTCACCCTCAGTCGGGGCAGCGGCGCCAGACGCGCGGTTGCTCTGGACGAAGATCCACTTGTTGGGCCGTCCCCAGCCGTCGCGCACGAGCGTCCGGTCCTCGCCCTGGATCGTGGTGTAGGCGCCCTCGTCGAGCGTCCACTCGATACCGCGCGTGCCCGGGTAGACGTAGGGCTCGGAGCGGTAGAGACCGTCCTGGTCAGCCCACACACCCCGGTAGGAGACCATCGCCAGCAGGTCGTTCACGATCCGCAGCCAGGTCTCCGGCTGCCCCTCGGTGGGGATCAGCGGCCACACCTTGTCCCTCGGCAACGTTTTGCCCGCCGCCGAGCCGTCCAGCAGCACCCCGGACAGGCCAGCGTCGGCGAACACCTGCCGGATCGCCGTCAGCACGTCCGTACCAGCGGCCACCGAGTACGAGTCGCCGACCTCGCGGTTGAGCAGGTACAGCCGGTCGTAGCCCTGCGCGTCGTAGGTCACCGGAGACTCGGCGTAGCGATACTCCGGCGTGGCCAGCGAGTAGACGCCGAGGTTGAACCGGGCCGACGTGGCGCCATCGCTGAGGATCATGAACGGCCGGACGAGCGCCGTGTCCCAGTCCAGCTCACGGGACAGCGACAGGCGGCACGTGCCGTGGATCGTCGCCAGGCACGCCCGGCTCACCGACCCGCCGGCCACGTCGTCGCTGATGTCCTCGGTGACGGTCAGGTCCGACGCCAGCAGCTCGGTGCCCGCCGACACCCGCACACCACTGCCGGTGATGAGCGCGGAGACCTGCGCCGCCGTGAGGGAGTCGCGCGGCGGGGCGGTGATCGACTGCACGACCTACACGGCCTCGTCGTAGGTGACCTCGGTCAAGGTCAGCTCGACCCGCGCGCTGCCGGACAGGTAGTAGTCCGGCTTGATGCTCGGAAACACCGCCCACATCTTGCGGCCCCACGAGTCCCGCCAGCAGACCGTCTCGCCCCGCCAGCCCCGCAGCGTCTCGATGTCGGCCGGGGTGATCCGGTGCAACGTGATCTGGAGCGTCCGCCGTGAGCCAGCACGAGAGACGGCGCGTAGTCGACCACCGACGTACTGCCGGACGTCCACCTGCCTGCCGTCGTCCTCATCGACGTCCGCGGGTGCTGCCACGTACTGCGACAGATCCGAGGCTAGGTTGATCCAACCCTGGGAGAGCGTCACACTCGCCACGGCTGCACCCCCTGACGCTGCCCCACCATGTAGTCGCGGGGCATCCCCCGCAGCACCTCGCGGGTGCGGGCCTGCTCGACCATCAGCGCCTCGAGACGCTGCTCCACGCCGGCCATCGACAGCGCCGACGCCTCAGCCGGCGTGCTCGCGGCGATCCGGCCCACCACGCCGACGTCGAGACCACCCGTGACAGGGGCAGCAGCGGCGGCAGCCAGGGCCAGGGATGCGGCGGCGACGTGGCCGACCCGCCCCCGGATGCCAACCGCCAGCGCGTCGCCGATCTTCTCCCCCGCGTACAGCGGGTAGCCGGACCCGGACAGCGGCCCTTCCTTCGCCGGGGAGAACGGCAGGAAGTTGCGGATCTTGCTGGTGACGCTGCCGATCGCGTCGCCGACCTTGCCGATCATCGAGCCGATGCCGTCGATGAGCCCCTGGATGATGTTGCTGCCGGCGTCGAACAGCAGCCGGCCGACGTCGCCGAGCGCACCGAGGATCTTGCCGGGAAGCTCGCGGATGAACCTCAGCGCGGCCTCGATGCCCGCCCTCTCCGCATCGGCGAAGCGCACGAACGCGTCCGTGACGATGTTCCACAGGGTGGAGGCCAGCGAGGCGAGCGC
>JAJYQH010000026.1:2921-14421 GCA_021794705.1 Actinomycetes bacterium
GGATCTTGCCGGGAAGCTCGCGGATGAACCTCAGCGCGGCCTCGATGCCCGCCCTCTCCGCATCGGCGAAGCGCACGAACGCGTCCGTGACGATGTTCCACAGGGTGGAGGCCAGCGAGGCGAGCGCACCGAGGATCTTGCCGGGAAGCTCGCGGATGAACCTCAGCGCGGCCTCGATGCCCGCCCTCTCCGCATCGGCGAAGCGCACGAACGCGTCCGTGACGATGTTCCACAGGGTGGAGGCCAGCGAGGCGAGCGCCGAGGCGACCCGGCCGGGCAGTCCGGCCACGAACCCGACGACCGCACCAATCGCCGACGACACGGCGTTCTTGACCGCATTCCACGCCGCCGACGTCGCGGCCTTGATCTTTTCCCAGTTCTCGAAGATCAGCACACCGAGAGCGCCGATCGGGCCGGTGATGACGATCACCAGCGCCTCGACGATCTGCCTGATGTGGTCCTTGATCCAGTTCCACGCGGCCGATGCCGCCGCCTTGATGCCGTCCCAGATCGCCACAAGCGCGGCCTTGACCTGCTCCCAGTGGGTGACGATCAGCACCACGGCGGCGACCACGGCAGCGATCACGAGGACCCACGGGTTGGCGAGAAAGGCCAGGTTCATAGCCTTCACGACCTGGGTGATCGTCCTCACCGCACTGATGATCTTCCCCACCATGATGAGCATGGGGCCGGCCGCGGCGACGAAACCGACGATCGAGAGCACGACGGTTTGCATGCCGGGGGACAGGTTCTGGAACCAGTTCGCCATCGACTGGAGGGCGTTGACCAGCGGCTGCGCTGCCGTCATCGCGGCCGTCAGCGCCGGGGCCAGCGCGTCGCCCATGTTCTGGGCGAATTCCTGCGCCTTCTCCTTGGCCTGAGACAGCGCGAACCCGCTCGCGTTGATGCCCTGCGTCTGCTCCTTGAACGCGGCGTCGGTCGCCCCGGCTGCCTTGCCCATCTCGCCGAGCTTGTCGGTGTAGTTCTTCGACTGCGACCCGGTCAGCGACAGCGCGAACGTCTGCCCCTCAAGGGAGGAGACGAACGCTTGCAGCGGCTTGCCGGACTTCGCGGCGGCGTCGGTGAGCAGCTTCATCGCACCCTGCAGGCCGAGGTGCTTGACCGCCGCGGCGCCGGACTCGTAGCCGGCCGCCTTGAGTGCCCCGGTCGCGTCGGCGGTGGGCGCCATGAGCGACTGCAGGGCGCCCTTCATCTGGGTCGTCACCTCGGCCGCGCCGCCGGTGACGCCGGTCAGCGTCGCCATGCTGGCGAACAGCTCCTCTTGGCTCACGCCGAGCTGCTTGCTGAACGGGATCACGGCACCGATCGAGGACGCGAGTTCGGGGAACGTGGTCTTACCGAGCTTGACGGTCATCAGCGCCAGGTCGGATGCCTGCTGGACGGCCTTCGCCGAGGTGTCGCCGTAGCCCTTGGTCACGGCCGACGTGAGGTTGATCGCGTCGGTGGTCTCGGCCACGCCAGCGGTGGCGGCGCGGGCGTTGATCTCCAGGATCTTCATGCTGTCCGACGTGTCGCCGAACGCGGAGATCGTCTGGTAGAGGCCGGCGGACAGGTCGGTGGTGGACTTGCCGACCTCCACCGCCAGGTCCTGCACCCCCGTCTTGAGCTCGGCCACCCGGGTGGTGTTGCCCGGGATCAGGGAGGCGACGTTCGCCATGCCCTTGTTGAAGTCCATCGACGCCTTGAGCGCACCCGCACCGAAGGCCAGGATCGGTGCGGTCAGCCCCAGGCTCATCGACCGGCCGATGCCGGACATGCGCTGCCCGGTCGCACTCATCTTCTCCGAGAACGACCGGCCTGCCTGCTCGGCGGTCTTGCCGACCGAAGCGGTGATCTGGGTGCGCGCCTTCTCCAGGTCGGCGGCGAGCTGGTCGAGGGTGGCACGGATCGGGATGCTTGCCCTGCCAAGCTCGTCAGCCGCCATGTCCGTGCCCCCTCTCCCACTGCTCGTCGAAGTCGCGCTGCCAGTCGGTCTTGTCCTGCTGCCGCACGCCTCGGGGCCCGGCCTGGCCGAGCAGCGACTGCAGCGACGGGAGCCGCCTGGAGCGGGAGAGCGCAGCCGTATGCCAGGCTTGGATCACCAGCGCGTCTGCGGCCTGGCGCTGCCGCTCGATGTAGGCGTCGAGGATCAGCCAGCACTCGGCCGGCGTGAGCCGCCAGAACTCGCGCGGGTCGACGCCTGCGCGGACCGACGCCTTGAGGAGGGACCGGCGCCAGTCCCCGTCGTAGGGTCCGCCTCACCCTCGCCGTCGGCGTCGGCCTGGTCGAACTCGGGGAACGCGGACTGGAACGCCTCGGCGATGGCCTCGCCGAGCTTCTCGAAGCCACCCTTGGGCAGCTGCCCGATCCATGCGCCGACCTGCTCGATCGTCGCGTCCGGCTCCTCGTGAAGCACGCCCGCCCAAGTGAAGGCGCGGATCGCACGCATGCCCAGATCGGTGAAGCGCTGCTGCAGCTCGACCAGCCCAGTGACCCCGAGGGACTCCTCGAGGTCACAGAGGGCGTTGAAGTCGTAGCGGATCACCCGGTTGCGGCCGCCCAGGTAGACGCGCCGCTGGCTGCGCGGGTCCGTCACGGCAGGGCCACCCACGCGCCGTCGAGGTCGAAGGTGGCACTGATGGTCGCCGAGTCCTGGTCGGGCCACTCGGTGTCCATCTGGGTGATGACCGCCATTGCCTTCTCGGTCGGCGTGCCCGCCTCCTCGATCTCCACCTGCACCTTCGTGCCCGCCCGGAAGCTGGTCTTGAGGTAGGTGAACGCGGTGTCGCTGGGCACGTAGAGCGCGTCCAGCGACAGGCTGCCCTCGTAGCGCCCGGCCGAGCCTGCCCGCTCCATCGCGTCCTTGCTGGACTCGTCGATGTAGCCGACCTTCTCGGACAGCTTCGCGCCCTGCTGCTTGCCGACCGACACCCAGACCGGGGCGATGTCGGTGCCGGTGTTGACCTTGATGATGACGTCGGTGCCGTTCATGGTCACTGCTCCTCGATCTTGAATCGCGGGGTGAGGATCCGCCCGTATGCGGTGTCCTCTGCGGGTCCGTTGAACGGCCCGGACACATCGGCGACGACCACGGTGCGGCCGTCGATGGGGAAGGACCGGCGGTGCAGCAGCACTGCGACCCGGTCGGCGATCTCCTCGACCGTCACGGCTGAGCCGTTGGCCGGCGCGTAGCAGCGGACGTCACGGCGGATGTCACGCCCACGGCTGTTCTTGGTGTCCCACGGGGCGTCGGCAACGTCGCCGGCCGTGACGATGTAGGGCAGTGTGGCGTCGTCCGGTGGCGGGTCGGTCGTGAAGATCGCGGGGCCGCCACCATAGGTGGCAAGCAGCCCGGTCAGGGTGGCGTCACCGGCCAGCAGGGTGTAGAGCGCGGAGGTCAGGGCGAGCACGAGTCACCCCCGCGTCAGCAGCTCTAGGATCTTGGCCGAGTTGCCGAAGATCGCTGGGCGCAGCCAGGGGCTCGCGGCCATCTTCGACGTGCCGGTCTCGTGGAAGGACAGGTACCAGCCGGCGTTCGTGGCGCCCACCCGGACCGTGACCGCACCACGCTCGGCGGACACCTTGTGGGTGATCGTGTCGGCCGCGTGCGCGCCGCCGCCGGCATGCCCTGTTCCTGGCGCGCGCGGCGCGCGGGCCTCGGCCGCCACGTAGGCGCCGACGGCCTCCATGTTCACAGCCAGCTTCGCGACCAGCGCAGCCATCCACGCCTCGGCGTGCCAGTCGACCTTAGGAGCCGCTGCCGGCATCCTCGGTCGCCTCCGGCGCCGGGTCGTACTCGACCAGCCAGCGGTGCGCGCCGGGCGCCCACTCGCCGGAGACCTTGCGCACCGACTGCGGACCGACCTTGTACAGCGCGGGTTGGACCGTCTCGCCGCTGCGGCGGTCGGTCACGCGCACCTTCGGGCCGGGGTGGGCGGACAGGCGCAGGGTGCGCTGGCCCCCGTCGCGGATGTCGTGCATGCTCAGGCTCCCATCTGCGTCTCGGAGCAGGACGCCTTGCGGTAGGCGGTTTCCGACGGCTCGCTGGTCGCCTCGACCAGCAGCGTGTAGCCGTCGACGATGATCTGGTCGCCGCGGCGCACGTCGGTGGCGGGCATGAAGTAGACCTCGTGGGAGATGACCGCCTGCAGCTGGTCCGCGACCGTGGCCGTGCGGGGCGTGGGCGAGGACCGGCGGCACGGGACGCCGGTCAGGTGATCGGCGTAGGTCTCGACCCAGCCGCCCCAGCCGTCGGACACCCGGCCAGTTCGCCGCGTCGTGCATGTGCGGCTCAGCAGGTGCTCGACACTCACGGCCGGACCTTGTCCAGTACAGCCCTCTCGGCTGCGGTGAGCGTGATCCCGGACTCTGTGCCGCTGCCGCCCTGCGACCAGGACCGCGCCCAGTCGCCGATCGTCTCGGAGGTGACCGCCGCCGGGTTCACCCACACCCGCCCGGCCGCCTGCACATTGACCAGCCGCAGCGCCTCCGGCTCCGCGCCGGCCGTGTAGCCATGGCTGTAGGTCACCGTCACCTCGGCGGGCCATAGGCCCCCGTTGGCGCGGCGCAGCAGACCCGACGGGCGCCACGTGTAGTCGGTGGTCGCGGTCAGGGTCACGCCGTCGGCCACCACCGCAGAGACGCCCGTCACGGGCCGCTCCGGCAGCAGCAGCAGATCCGAGCCGTTGCCGTACAGGGTGACCGTCTCGTCAACCACCGCCGCGACCGCCTGGTCCAGGTGCGTGCGAATCGCGGCCGCAGCCAGGTCGAGCAGCAGCCCGGCAGCGGTGGCGTCGATGGTGGACAAGCGGAGGTAGAGCCGCAGGTCCTCCGTCGTGGCGTAGGCGGTCACGGAGGGGCTACTTGCCTGCGGCCTTGTTGGCTGCCGTGCGCGCCTTGTTGGCCGGCGCGGGTGCCTTCTTGTCCGACATGAACCCGCGGGCCTTCGCCTGCTCCTCGGTCAGCTTGATCGTGGTCTGCACTCCGTTGATCTCAACGTCGTAGGGGTTGAGCTTGCCCATCGTCGTTGCCGCCCTTCCGATCGTGATTCCGACACCGTGAGACCGCTGCCCGCCGCACGTGGCGTTCGGTGCCCCGCACGGCGGGCAGCGGATCGGCATGGGACTACGCCAGCGCCGTCTCGACGAACGCGGTCGGGCGGGTCACGGCGAACGCGACCCGCTCCTCACCGAGGATCGCCACGAGGTTGCGGATGAAGAAGTCCGCGTGCGAGTCGGTCATCGTCACCGACGCCTGCTCGCGGTCCCAGAGAACCGCCTTGCGGAAGTCGCCCACGAGCGCCGTGCCGGCGGTCATGGCCTCCGACTCGACGACCGGGACGCCCCACAGGGTCTTGACGGCACCCTGCGCGAACGGGCCGCCGGCCATGAAAGAGCCGGTGCCCGCACCGCCGGAGTTGTCCCGGACCAGATCGATGGTCTCGACGTCGGCCGGGTTCATCAGGATCCCGTTCGGGATGACCCGCCCGACCGTGCGGGCCTTGGTGAGCGCCTTGCGCACGGTGGTGAAGATGTCCGTGGCGAAGACCTGGGTCTGGGTCCCGGCGGTGTTGAGGATGCCGGGCAGGTTCTCCCCGGTGCCGTCACCGTTGAGGATCTGGTTCTCCTCGGTCTCGGCGAGGTCGGCGCGAAGCTCGTCGTTGATGAGCCCCTCCAGCTGCGCGACGTCGGCCAGTGCGCGCTTCGATGCGGGCACCCACTCGGCGATCGTCTTCACCGTGGCGGTGTCGCGCTCGTAGGCCCACGAGCCTTCGGGCTTGTAGCCGCCACCGGTCGGCAGGACCACGGCACCCGTCGTTGTGTCGGACGTCGGGGAAGCAGAGGTAGTCGCTTCCGCGACCGGCGCGGCAGCGTTGGTGTGCGCAGTCTGCCGCACGTACTCCACCGTGTCGGACCCGGTACGACGTACCGAGATCAGGCTTCGGACGGTGAGCAGGCGCCGGCCCAGGGTCTCCAGGATGCCGGTCTGCTCGGCCACCACGAAGGCTCCGGCGGATGTGTCGGACAGCCCTGTGATGAGCGCCTTCACCTGGATCGGGTCGGACTGGATCCGGGCCTTCTCCGGCACGCGGCCACCGGCGAACGGGGCCACCATCGCCTTGAACTGCGGGGACTCGATGACCTGCAGGCCGAGGGACTTGACCCGCTCGCGGGTGTCCTTCTCGCGGCCGGTGGCGTCGAGGTCGGCCTTGGCCGACTCGGGCATGCCGATCTCGTCGGCCAGCTTCTTGGCCTCGTCGAGGACCGCCTGGTCTGCCTTCACGGTCTTGATCTGCTCGTGCAGCTCGCGGGCCTTCGCCATGTTCTCGTCGAAGGTCTTGCGCTCGTCGTCGGTCATGTCGCGGGCGGCCTGGTTGGCGGTCTCCGCAGCGTCACGGGCGGACTTCAGGGCGGCCTGTGCGGCCTCCTGCAGCTTCTTCAGCTTCTCGTTCATGGGTGCCCTCCTGGGCATGACTGCGACCGCCGCGGCGTAGGGCCGGGCGGGGCGGGTTGGCGGACGGTTAGGCGGTCAGCAGCTCGAGGTCGAGCGCCGCCGCCTGGACGGCCGACAGGGCACTGGCGGGGCTGGGACGCATGGGCTCTTCGGACTTGGCCCCGGAGGGCTCTTCGTCCTTGGCCGGCTCGTCCGCCGTGGCCTTCCCGCTGTCGTCCAGTGCTGCGAGCACGCCGCCGATCGCGGCGTGAGCGTCTCGCAGCAGGCTTTCGTTCTTGGCCGAGAGGACCCGGCCGGCCTTCAGCTGCTCGGCCACCTGCGCCAGTTCGCGGATCGCGGACTTCGTGCCGAGCAGATCGGTCGCCTGGTTGGCTCCGATGAGGGTGGGGCCGACCTCGTACAGCTTGAGTCGGCGCAGCTCGAAGACGGACTCGCCGTCAGACTGGACCGGGCCGCCGTCGAGGATGTCGTAGGCGAAGGAGAACTGAGTGACCCGACGGCCCTTGAGCAGCCGCCACACCTGTGCCGCAGCCGGGTTGTCCAGGTCGAGCTGGCCGCGCACCTGCAGACCCTGATCGGTCTCCTTGGCCTCGGTCACGACCCCGATGTGGTAGCTCGGGTTGTCGCGCAGGTGGGACCACAGCACCGGGATCGGGTCGCCGGAAGTGCCCCACTCCTTGAGCGTGTCGGAGAACGCGCCCTTGACGATCCGGTCCCCGACCGAGTCGACGTTGCCGAACACGGCCACCACCGCGTCGAAGATGCCCTGATCGCCTTCACCGACTGCGGCCTTGACGTCTGCGGGCAGGCTCTTGGTCAGCATCACGGCTCCTCGGCGCTGAAGGTCAGAACACAGGTACAGCCGGCGATCTCGTCGACATCGCCGATCTCGTGGTCGTGGGGCCAGCGGCCCCCGATCGAGAACTTCTCGTTGAGCCCAACGGTCTGCCCGTTGAGCCGGGCGTGGGAGGGTCGCGGGTTCTTGCTGGTGACGGTCCACGTCTTGGACCGCAGGCCCGTCTGGCTGGCTGCCTCGGTGGTGGCGAAGTTGCCCACCTGAGCGACGCGGGACGCCGCGAGCACCTTGGAACGCGCTGTCGTCATCTTCCCGAACAACTCACGCGCGGCCTTCAGTGGATCGTCGTCGGCCAGCGCTGCGGACAGATCCCGCTGTGTGGTCAGGTTGATGTTCCCGGCTACCGCCGAGGCGTTGGCATTCAGCCATGCGAAAGCGATCTCACTGTTCCACTCACCGCCGAAAGCATCGGCCGTCTCGGTACCGATCAGGTCGCTTGCGGATGTCGCCAGCGCCAGCAGCACATTCGCCAGCGCCTTGTTCCACCGAACCTCGTCGAACACCTGCTCGACTGTCGGCGCGGCCTTGGCGCCCAACTGGGAAAGGATCGTGGCGCCTTGGTGGCGGAAGAACTTGGACAGCTCGCGTTCGTTCTGCTCGACAAGCGTCGGGTAGCGCACCTCGAACGGGCGAGGGTCCCGCTGTGCCTTGGTCTGCACAGCAGTGTGCTTCGGTGCGGAATCCGTCGCCGATGCCTGCCCCCCGATCAGGACATTCAGCGGGACCACCAGCGCATCCCCACCAGCGATCTGCGGCAGGTTCATCCGGGCGCGGGCCTCGTTGCGGGTCAGCCACGGCGCACCGACAGCGGACTGAAGCTGCTGCGCCTGCTCATCGAACGAGCCCTTGAGCTTCTCGGCCAGGTTGAACTCGACGTACACGCCCTTGCCGGCGTCGAGGTCGGGCAGTAGTTGAAGCTCGATCTCCTCCTCGATCATCACCAGCCAGGGGCCGAGGGTGTCCTGGTAGAGCTGCTTGTGCTGCTCGGTGATGTTGGAGAACGTCGCGTGGTCGAGGATCCCGACCATCGGAAGCGGGATGTGGTAGGCCGCCGCGACCTCTTCGCGGGTCAGCTTGCGGGCCTCGATGTATTGCGCCTGGTCGGGGGTGACGGCGGCCGGGACGAAGTCCATGCCGTCCTCGAGGATCGGCGTCCCGCCGACGTCGGAGCCGCCGCCGGAGTACTGGGACCGCCAGCCGGCCCGGAACCGCTCCCGGGCAGGATCGGACCATTCCGCATTCGCGGGGCGCTTGAGGTACCCGGAGAAGCGCGCCCCGTTGCGCCACAGCCGCTCGCGGTAGCGGCCCGCCTCGTACTCCTCGGCCAGCACCCGGCGAAGCGTCTCGATCGGCGACAGCCCACCGCGGGCGTCGTCGGGGTTGTAGCCCCGGAAGTGGACGACCTGATCGGCCGGGAACTCCCGGTGGCCCCGGGAACCACGCACGCTGAAGCCGTCCGGGGCGATCCACGAGTCCCCGATCGGGGAGACCATCTCCGGCGGGATGCGGAGCACGCCAGCGGGCTGGCCGTCGTCGCGCACCTTCAGCCAATAGGCGCTGTCGTAGATGCCGAGGTCGGAGACCAGCGAGTCGATCAGCCGGTAGCGGGTGGTGCGCGCGTTCGGCTTGCCGATCAACGCGGCCAGCGGGTGGTCGGTCAGCCGCTCCCGGTCGACGTCGGAGACCCGCTTGAACACATGCAAGCCGAGCTGGGCGATGTTGCGTGCCAGGAACGAGACCACTGTTCGCACGTTCGGCTGCGACCGGAAAATCTGCGCGTAGGTCTGCGCCACGCCATCGCTGACCTGCAGCCGCATCGGCGCAGGCGCCAGCGCCCGGTCCAGCGAGGACATCTGGCCGGCGGTGACGATGAAGACCATCAGACGGCCTGCACGAATCGCACCTGATCGCGGTCGATGACGACCTCTCCGTCCATCGGCACAGGCTCCCGGCCGGGCTGCATGATGCGGGCGTCGCGGAGCACGAGCAGCCGGCCGCGGCGAGCCCACAGGACACCGCTGATCGCGTCGTCTCCCAGGTTCACCACGACGCGCCGGCGGACGGCGGTACGCCCGTGGCGCAGGCCCACCGTGAGCACGAACGCGGCGAGCGCACAGCAGGCGAGGACGGCAAGCGACAGCAGCACGGCGCCTCCCCTTCAGACGACCATCAGGTCGGTGGACTCGTAGGCGGACACGTGCGGCTCGGCCTTGCCTGTCAGCAGCGCCCACAGGGCGCCCGTGGCGGCGACCAGGGGCGCTGTGTCGTGCGGTGAACGCTTGCGGTCCCACAGCCATGCGTCACCCATCGGCCTGGTCACGGCGGTTGCGGCAGCCACGTCGAGCACCGGTTGTGCCAGGTGCCGCAGCGGTCGGCCCTCCGAGCCTTCACCGATCGCGGCGCGGACGCGGTCGTAGAACATCCCGCACGCCTGGCCCAGGTCGCCGCCGACCCACTCGACGACAGCAAGCCCGGCAGCCTTCATGTCGGGGATCAGGGCCGAGGCCGGGGCGCCGTTGGTTTGCACGACGACCGGCCACTTCGCACGGTGCGGGGCAGACGCGTCGGTCAGCCACGGCAGCACCCACTCGACACCCGCGCGGGTGGCGACCACCTCGACGTGCGGCAGGCCATCCTCACGCCAGCCGGCCACCGCCACATGCGCAGTCGACCGGTCCCAGGACACGTCCACGCACGCCCGGATGGAGCCCCCGTCTGCGACAGACGACGCATTGTCCAGGCACTTGTCCCACGACCCGGGCGGAAACGGTCCCTCTAGTGTGCCGTCCGACCACTGGCACAGCACCTCGGTACGGAACACCCACTCGGGGTCGGTGGCGCATGCCGAGGCGATCGCGCGCTCTGTGGTCTGCCCGTGCCCCAGGGACGGGTTCGCCTGCGCCCAGCCGTCCCGGTCGCGGATCTCGCAACCCGGCGGGGCCGACCACTCGAAGATCCCCAGGGTCGTGTCGGCGTCGACGCCGTACTCATCGGCAGCGTCGTCGTCGTCCGGCAGCAACGCCGCCGGGTCGTCCTGGGTGTTGATCCCGTCCGGGTCACCAAGCGACTTGTGCGCCATCTTGCGCAGGTAGCGCAGCACGATCGAGGCCGCATCGCCAGCGTTGGACAGCGCCCACACCTGGGCATCGGGCCGGGCCATCGTTGTCTTGGTGATCGCACCCCAGGCGTCCCACGACTGGTGCTCGCGCAACTCGTCGAGCAGGATCAGATCCCCTGACATGCCACGGCCGGCGCGACGGTTCGCAGCCTTCACCTTGTACCGCTCGCCGCTCATCAGCCGAATGGTCTTCTTGCCGTTGACCCTGACCGGCTTGTCCGCCAACTCGGCCAACTCCGGCGTCTCCTCGATGATCTCGAGAGCGCCGTCCCAGACCTCTTCGGCCGTGTCCAGGTCCTGTGCCGTACCCAGCACGAGATCCGCACCGAGGACGTACATGAAGAACAGCGCCAGCACCTGGGAGAGCGTCGACTTGCCGTTCTGCCGGGCGACCAGGACCACGACGTTACGGAACCGGAACGACCCGTCAGGGAGCAGCTCCAGCGCGTGGATCAGCAGCCACCGCTGCCACGGGTACAACTCGATGCCGCAGACCTGCTCGGCGAACTCGACGGCGGCGAACCCCAGCGACGTCTTCGGCGTCAGCCTGCGCAGCGGCGGGGTGAAGACCCGCGGCTGCTCACTGCCGAGCCTGCGCCTACTGGACGCTGCGGAGCTTGCCCGCGGACTGCCGGACCGCGCCGAGGGTGCCAACGGCCGGCTCCTTCTTCTCGCCGAGCTTCGTCCGCCCGGCCGGCGTCAGACCCAGCGCATCACAGAACTTCAGGTACGTCGGAAGCGTCACGTTGTCGTTCTGCGGCACCTTCGGGCGATCGTCCGGGCTGCGGGTGTCATCGATCGCCCACTCGACGATCACGTCCCAGGCGTCGATCTTGCGGGCCAGCGCACGCAGCGCGGCGACCGCACCAGCGTCCGTCGCGGTGAGGTGCGAGGCCGCCTTCAGCGCTCGCTCCGTGGCCTCAGCAACAGACTCGTCCCGCGACAGATCACTCACGTCGGCCTCCTTCGCCACCGCGACCCCCCCTCGACCTCGGGAGGGGGATGACGAACCACTGCGGGCCTTCTCCTCGCGTCTGGGGCCAGCGATCTTGCCCCCCCTACCCCCCCGCCCT
>JAJYQH010000354.1 GCA_021794705.1 Actinomycetes bacterium
CAGCAACCCCGGGCGGCTGGCACGGGCCGGCGTCCTCATCGCCATCACCACCGACGCGCCGGTCGTGCCGATCAACTTCCTCGTCCACCAGGCGAGCCTGGCGGTGAAGGAGGGCCTCGACCCCACGGTCGCCCTCGAGTCGATCACCATCAACCCCGCGCGCATCCTCGGCCTCGACGAGCGGGTCGGCTCGATCGAGGTCGGCAAGGACGCCGACCTCGTGCTGTGGAGCGGCGACCCGCTCGACGTCATGAGCCGGGCGGAGAAGGTGTATGTCGAGGGCCGGGCGGTCTACGATTTCGACCCGGCATCCGGGCAGGGAACCACCCTCGACCCCTACGTCGCCCTCGGGCGCACGGTGGGGCTGCCCGTCCGCTGACCCGCGTCCCGCCCCTCCACCAGCGCACAGGACCACGCACACGATGAGCCAGTACATCAAGCCCGCGAACGACCACTCCGACGGCCTCGCCGAGGGTGGCACCGTGCGCCGCATCACCCGGTGGGACGAGGACGTCATGCACGTCGTCACCAGGCCGGTCGACCAGTTCGACGACGACCTGCGGAGCCTGGTGCGCGACATGTTCGCCACCATGGACGCCGCCAACGGCGTGGGGCTCGCCGCTCCCCAGGTGGGCGTCGATCTCGCGCTGTTCGTCTACGAATGCCCCGACGACGACCAGGTGATCCACCGGGGCATCGTCTGCAACCCGGAGGTGGAACTGCCGAAGGGGCGCGAGCGGGTGCTCGACACGACCGACGAGGGCTGCCTCAGCTGGCCCGGCGCCTACCAGCCGCTGTCGCGCCCCGACACGGCGATCTGCCGGGGCCTGGACATCAACGGGGAGCCGATCGAGCTGCGCGGCACGGGCTACCTCGCCCGGTGTTTCCAGCACGAGACCGACCACCTCAACGGGGTGGTGTTCGGCGACCGACTGTCGGCCCGGGCCCGGCGGCTGCTCGACCAGCAGAAGGAGTCGCTGGCCCACTTCTACCCGGACGACTGGCCGGTGACCCCGAAGGGCCGCCAGGACTACTGAGCCCCGGCCTGCGCCACCGCGGCCGGGGCGAGGGCGTGACACAGGATCGCGGTCGCCGCGGCAACGTTGAGTGAGTCGACTCCCCGCGCCATGGGGATCGTCACCCGCACGTCCGCGGCGTCCAGCCACCCGCCGGTGAGCCCCGGCCCCTCGCTCCCGACGAGCAGCGCGATCCGCCGCCCGCGGGCCCGCACCTCGGCCGCGTAGTCGTCGAGGGCCACCGCACCGGTGCCCAGTGAGCTCGCGACCACCTCGAAGCCCGCCTCCCGCAGCAGCGCCGGGCCCTCACCGGCGTCCAGCCGCGCCCAGGGAAGGCCGAACACGGTGCCCATCGAGGCCTTGATCGCCCGCCGGTACAACGGGTCGGCCGAGCGCGCGGAGACCAGGACGCCGTCCCATCCGAGGCCCGCGGCGTTGCGGACGATCGCGCCGAGGTTGGCGTGGTCGACGATGTCCTCGCAGACCACCAGCCGGTCCAGGTGCAGCAGGCCGGCCGCCGGACGGGCGCTGCCCCGCCACACGGACGCCAGGGCGCCCCGGTGCACATGGAACCCGGTCAACTCCTCGGCGAGCGACTCGGACACCACGTAGACCGGCACGTCCAGCGGGTCGAGCAGGTCGCTGAGACCGGGGATCCACCGGGGGGCCAGCAGCAGCGAGCGCGGCCGGTACCCGGCCTCTACCGCGCGGCGGATGATCTTGTCGCCCTCGGCGATGAACAGTCCCTCCGCCGCCTCCAGCCGCCGGCGCAGCCGGCTGTCGCGCAGCGCGACGTAGTCGGCCAGCCGCGGGTCGGACGCCTCGCTGACCTCGATGAACGTGCCCACCCGGTCGACCGTACCGTCACCGGTCCTCCGTGGGCGCCCGCCCGCGGACGGGCGATACAGTGCGAGGAATGAGCGTCCCCGGCTGGCTCCGCCGCATCCGTATCGACCGGTTCCTCCTGGCGATCATCGCCTCGGCCGTCATCGCCTCGATCGTCCCCGCCCGCGGCGCCGGCGTCCCGGTGTTCTCGTGGCTCACGACCATCGTCATCGGGCTGCTGTTCTTCCTCTACGGTGCCCGGCTCGAACCGCGGGAGGCGCTCGAGGGCCTGCGGCACTGGCGGCTGCACGGGCTGATCCTCAGCTTCACGTTCCTCGTCTTCCCTCTGATCGGTGTCGCGCTGCACCCGCTGCTCAGCCACCTCATCAGCCCCGACCTCTACGCGGGTCTCCTCTACGTGACGATGGTCCCGTCGACGGTGCAGAGCTCGGTGAACTTCACCTCCATCGCCCGGGGCAACGTCGCCGGCGCGATCGTGTCGGCGTCCTTCTCCAACCTCATCGGCGTGTTCATCACCCCGCTGCTGGCGCTGCTGCTCCTCTCGACCGCGGGAGGCCTGCACATCCAGGGCAGCGCGATCCTCGACATCGTCCTGCAGCTGCTCGTCCCGTTCATCCTCGGGCAGCTGTCGCGCCCCCTCACGGCCCGCTTCGTCGTCGAGCACCGCAAGCCGCTCAAGCTCGTCGACCAGGGGTCGATCGTGCTCGTCGTCTACTCCGCGTTCTCGGCCGGCATGCGCGAGCACATCTGGTCGAGCATCAGCATCGGGTCGCTCGCCATCGTGCTGCTGGTGATCCTCGCCATGCTCGCGTTCATGCTGTGGCTCACGTGGACGGTGGCCGGCCGCCTCGGCTTCAACCGTGCCGACCGGATCGCGATCCAGTTCTGCGGCACCAAGAAGAGCCTGGCGACCGGCCTGCCGATGGCGAGCGTGCTGTTCGCGGGGTCGCCGGTGGGCCTCATCGTGCTGCCCCTCATGGTGTTCCACCAGTCGCAGCTCATGGCGTGCGGGAGCATCGCCGCCCGCTACGCGCGGGAGGCCGAGGACGCCGAACGGTCGCGGCGGCAGGCCTCAGCCGAGGCGGAGGCTCACTGGGGCTGAGCCGGCGAGTCCTCGTCGGCACTGCCGCCGGGAGCCGCAACCTCCGCTCCCGGTGCGGCCCACTCGCCGGCGACCGGAGACGGGGGAACCTCCGCCTCCGCCTGGTGCCCGGAAGCCCCCGGCTGCTGCTGGAGCTCGGGGGCCTGCGGCTGGTGCTGCACCTCGTGGTGCTGGCGTGCTCAACCCGATGTCGGTGATGGGCAGGGGATTTGCGATTGCATACAGGGTCCCCGGGCAACGCATCGTCCGATCCGTGG
>JAJYQH010000305.1 GCA_021794705.1 Actinomycetes bacterium
CTCGAACACCCCGACCGCCGGCACCGAAGAGAACGGTGGCGGCTCCGTCACCGTCGCCGCCGCGATCTCGTTCAACCTCGTCACCAGCGTCACCGACACCTCGCTGCCGTCCGGGCTGCAGATCACCGTGACCGGGGGGCCGCTCACCCTGACGTCGCAGAACAACACGGACGCGCTGGCCACCGGCGACGGCGAGGCGGGCGCCTCGAGCGCGACCGCCGTCATCGGCGCCGGGATCGCGCTCAACAAGGCGACGATGACCAACACCGCCAACCTCGGCAGCGGCACCGTCGTCACCGCCGAGGGTGTCACCCTGTCGGCCACGGTCCGTCCCGTCGACACGACGGGCGGCACGTCCACCGACTGCACCGTCGACACGACCGACTGCAAGCACAGCTTCGAGGCCTACGGCATCTCCGCAGCCAACCTCACCGGCAGCCTCGGGGTGGCCGGCGCGGTGGGCATCAACCTCGTCACCCTCACCACCAGCGCCCAGGCGCTCAGCGACAACGGCAGCAACGCGGCGACCATCCACGCGGGCACCGTCGGCGCCGAGGGTGACGTGGCGATGACCAGCGGATCGGATGCCTCCACGACCTCCTCGGCCATCCCGTTCCGCGACCAGTTCGATCCGGCCACCCACCTCGTGTGCGGCGTCGACCAGACCGCGGGCTGCGCCAAGCCCGACACCATCGTGCTCGACTACGAGTTGACGACGGCCTCCGGGACGCCGCTCGCGACGGGTGACAAGGTCACCTACTTCACCGACGGCGGTGACCCGATCGGCGGCCTGTTCAACAACACCTTCTACTACGCGATCGTCGACAGTCCCGGGCACATCCGGCTCGACTGGATCTCGTCGGACGACGCGAAGCTCTGCGCCTGGGACGCCACGCTCAACGGCGGTCTCGGCGGGATCCCCAACGCCTCGTTGTGCCTCGGGTTGGTGACCCTCGACCCGAGCAAGGCCACCGGCACCACCCACTACCTCACCTTCGGCGACGACACCGCCCCCAAGATCGGCATCGGCGCGTCCTTCGCCTTCGGCCTGGTCAACGACACCTCCGCCGCGGGCATCCAGAGCGGCGTCGTCGTCGACGGCGTGCACGACCTGGCGCTCAGGGCCGACAGCGGCTCGGACATCTCCACCCTCGCCGTCAGCGGCGCCTCCGGCAGCACGACCGTCGGGGCCACCGTGGCCCTCACCATCGCCAACCTCACGACCACGGCGTCCGTGGGCACCGGCAGCCAGATCGACCTCACCGGCACGTTCGAGGCCGAGGCCGCCCAGACCGCGGCGACCGACACGGTGACCCGCGGCGACGTGGACGCCGAGAGCCTGGGAGTGGGCGTCGCGCTCTCCCTCGCCGTGGTCAACAATGACGTCGAGGCGTCGGTGTCGCGCAACGTGCACGCCGACGGGGACATCGGTCTCACGGCGTCCGGCAGCTCGGTGAACAAGCTGGAGAGCGAGGCGTCAGCCCCCGGCGCCGCGAAGAACGGCAACACGGTCAACGGGTTCGCGGACGCCGTCCTCGGCCACGGCAACTCGACGGCGTCCGACAACGGCGCCAAGGACTCCGGCAAGACGAGCACGCCGAAGGCCGCCACCAGCGACGACGGTGGCGCCTCCCTGTCCGTCGCCGGCGCCGTCGCCATCGGGATCATCACCACCACGTCGAGCGCCTGGCTCGCGGACGGCCTCACCGTCTACGCGGGCGACGGACCCCTCACCCTGGCCAGTTCGGCGCGCACCGCCGCCGAGTCGACCGCCAAGGGCGACACGGCGACCGCGACGAGCACCGGCGTCGGCGCGGGCGTGGCGGTCAACTACGTCGTCATGCACAACATCGCCACCACCGGCAGCTCGCGGATCACCGCGAAGGGCCTGACGGTCACCGCCACGATGACCCCCGACCCGTCCTCGACCGACCCGCCGACCCACACGGTGTCCGCCGCCGCGACGGCCGGTGCGAGCAACACGAGCAGCCTCGGCGTCGCCGGAGCCCTCGCCCTCAACATCGTCGAGATGCGCACCGAGGCCCTCGTGCCCCTCGGCGCCACCGTGGACGCCGGTACCGGTGACGTCGTCATCACCGCCACCCACACCGAGTCGGACACCGCCGCCGCGAGTTCCAAGGCCGGTTTCGCCTCGTGCCCGGTGAACAACGAGATCCTCTGCACGATCAAGTCGTTCCTCCCCGCGAGCGGCACCAACACCGACACGTCGAGCGGCTCCACGGGTGGCGGCGCGACCGGAACGACGACCGGTGATTCGCAGAAGGCCAAGAGCGACAGCGTCGGCGTCGGCGCCTCGGTCGCCGTCCAGGTGCTCACGCCCACCGTCACCGAGGCCGTCCTCGACGGCACCCTCACCGGCGGCCACGACGTCACCGTCACCGCGACCTCTCAGCGCACCGTCGTCACCGAGGTCATCGCCGGCGCCAAGGGCAGCGACGCCGTGAGCCCCGCGGTCGCGCTGGTCGTCGACACCGGCGACGCGACGACGGCCCGCATCGGCGCCTCGACCACCGGCATCTCCGCCACCGGCGCGGTGACCGTCTCGGCGACCCACTCCGCCGACCTCAGCAAGACCACCGCCGACGCCAACGCCAAGGCCACCAGCGTCGCGGTCGGCGCGGGCGTCGCGCTCCCGATCCTCATCAACTGGTCGACCACCGCCGAGCTCGACCGCAGCGTCACCGCCACCGGCGTCCAGGTGACGGCCACCTCGACCGTCTCCACCGGCGCGTGGGCCCTGGCCAGCGCCATCGGCAGCAGCAGCAAGTCCGGCGACAAGTCCAACCAGTCGGCGGACAGCGTGACCTCGGGCACCGTCGGCGGCAACCCGAACACCAACGGCCTCGGCGCGAACAGCGTCCCCTCCGCCAGCGGCGCCGCGGCGCAGGGCAGCTCGGCGAGCGGCGGGCAGTCCGGCAGCAGCAGCAGCGGCGTGGGCGTCGGAGCGGCCATCGCGGTCACCTGGACCCAAACGACCAACACGGCCGTCATCGCCCCGAGCGTCGTCATCGACGCGACCGGCGGTCCGGTGGTCGTCGAGGCGGTCCAGGGCACGTCCGTGATCGCGCAGGGCATCGGCGCGGCCATCAGCACCTCGTCGTCCGGCACGACCGACATCGCCGCCGGCATCGGCTTCAACTACCTCGACGTGAGCAACACCGCGACCGTCGGTGCGGGCGACAGCCTCACCGGCCA
>JAJYQH010000366.1 GCA_021794705.1 Actinomycetes bacterium
CTGCCCGCCGAGGGTGGCCAGGACGGCGTCCGGGCGCTCGCGGGCGATGACCTGCTCGACGAAGGCCGGGGTGATCGGCTCGACGTAGGTGGCGTCGGCGAACTCCGGATCGGTCATGATCGTGGCCGGGTTGGAGTTCACGAGGATGACCCGGAACCCCTCCTGCCGCAGCACCCGGCAGGCCTGGGTGCCGGAGTAGTCGAACTCGGCGGCCTGCCCGATGACGATGGGTCCCGATCCGATGACCAGGATCGACGAGATGTCCGTGCGGCGTGGCATCAGGCCTCCTCAGAGGTGACGGGGGCGGTGGCGCTCGCGTCGCGATGCTCGCGCATCACGTCACAGAAGCGGTCGAACAGGTAGTTGGCGTCGTGCGGGCCGGCGGCCGCCTCGGGGTGGTACTGCACGGAGAAGGCCCGGATCCGCCCGTCGCGGCGCAGTTCGAGGCCCTCGACGACGTCGTCGTTGAGGCAGACGTGGCTCACGCTCACCTCGCCCCAGGGGGTGCTCACGTGCTCGGCGAGGGGGGCGTCGACGGCGAACCCGTGGTTGTGGGCGGTGATCTCCACCTTGTTGGTGGTGCGGTCGATGACCGGCTGGTTGATCCCCCGGTGGCCGTACTTGAGCTTGTAGGTGCCGAAGCCGAGGGCCCGGCCGAAGATCTGGTTGCCGAAGCAGATGCCGAAGTAGGGCAGGCCGGCGTCCAGGACGTCGCGGAGCAGGTCGCGGGCGGCGTCCGCGGTGGCCGGGTCGCCGGGGCCGTTGGAGAAGAAGACGCCGTCGGGCGCGATCTCGCGGATGGTGGCGATGCTCGTGTCGGCCGGAAGGACGTGCACCTCGATGCCCCGGGCGGCCATCTGCTGCGGGGTCATCGACTTGATGCCGAGGTCGATCGCGGCGACGGTGAACCGCTTGTGCCCCTCGGCCGGAACCACCTGGGCCTGCCCGACCGTGACGTCACCGACGAGGTCGGCACCGACCATCTCCGGGCTCCGGCGGACGCGGGCCAGCAGGGCGTCGGTGTCGGTCGACAGCGAGCTGATGCCGACGCGCATCGCCCCCCGCTCGCGCAGGTGCCGGGTGAGCGCCCGGGTGTCGATCCCCTGGATCCCCACCACCCCCTGCGCGACCAGTTCCTCGTCCAGGCTCCGGCGGGAGCGCCAGTTGGACGGGCGGCGGGCCGGGTCGCGGACCACGTAGCCGGCCACCCAGATGCGGCGCGACTCGTCGTCCTCGTCGTTCCACCCGGTGTTGCCGATGTGGGGAGCGGTGGCGACGACCACCTGACGGTGGTAGCTGGGGTCGGTGAGGGTTTCCTGGTATCCCGTCATTCCCGTGGAGAACACGGCCTCGCCGAACGTCTCGCCGACCGCGCCGAAGGAGCGACCGTGAAAAGCCCGGCCGTCCTCGAGCACGAGGATCGCCGGGACGGGTTCGGGAATGGCGGAATCGCTGGAAGTCGAGGTGGGCGCTTGGGTCATGGCCGTCCTTTCCCGCCCGAGGCGGCAGGCTTCCGGGACTACATCCTGGGTGAGATTACCAGGATTGGCCGGGGGCCCCTGCCGGGTCGCTTCCGCTGGGCAGAACGCCCCCCGGGGCCGCGGCTAGCCTGAGCCCATGCCGTCCTCCGACCGGCCGGGCGAGTCCCCCGCGCCGTCGCACCGTCCGCGCCGCACCCGCGACGCGGCCCGCCTGCTCGTGCGCCACGGGGACGCGGTGCTCCTGTTCCGCGACACCGACCCGGGGGTGCCCGGCAGCAGCTGGTGGACCACGCCCGGCGGTGGTGTCGACCCCGGCGAGTCGTGGGCCGACGCCGCCCTCCGCGAGTTGCGGGAGGAGACCGGGGTCACCTGCCCGCCCGAGCGGCTCATCGGCCCGCTCGCCGAACGCCTCGTCGTGCACGGGTACAGCGACCGGATCACCGAGCAGCGGGAACTGTTCTTCGAGGTGTGGCTCGACGACGCCGACCGGGACGCCGGAATCGACACGTCGGGCTTCACGGCGTCCGAGCGCCGGCGGGTGCTCGAGCACCGGTGGGTCCCGGTGAGCGAGGTCGTCGCCCTCACGGTGTGGCCCGTCGAGCTGCCGGACCTCCTCGGCCGATCCGACGACCGCTGCCGCGCCTTGGGGTGGCGGGAGGAGTCGACGGTTCCGGTCAGCGGGCCTGGCGCAGCGCCTGACGGATGTTGACCCGGGACCCGTAGCTGATCGACCCGACCTGGAACAGCCGGACGCCGATCCGCAGGGCGAGTGTCGACACCACGGCGAGGATGATCACCACCGCGCCGGCCTCCCACCACGCGAGGGTGCCGAGGGCGTTGCGCACCAACGCTGTCACCGGCGCGGTGAGCGGGAAGTAGGTGAACACCGTCGGCAACAGCGCGTGCGGCTGGTTGACGATCATCTGGATCGCGTAGAGCGGGATCATCATGGTCACGACCACGGCGCTGAAGGCGCCGCTCGCGTCCCGGATGGTCGGCATCACGGCGCCGATCGCCACGAGCAGCCCGGCGAACATCGCGAACGCGAACACGAACACGACGAACCCGACGATCATCCGGAACGGGTCGGGCGTGAGGTCGGACAACGAGACACCGGGGATGTGCACGAGCGTCGGCGCGGACAGCCGGGCGATGAGGATCGGGCTGGAGAAAACGCCGGCCTGCAGGATGCCCACGCCGATGAGCGCCACCACCTTGCCGACGATGAGGGTCGTCGGGCTCATCGTGGTGAGGATCATCTCGCTCACCCGGTTCTGCTTCTCCTCCAGCGTGACGTTGAGCATCTGCTGCCCGAGCATGACGATCGACAGGTAGAAGAGCAGGAGGAACAGCCCCGGCAGGATGACGCTCCCCCACCCGTTGACGGTGGCGCCGTGCTGGTAGATCGTCGAGGTCGTCGCCACCCCGGACGAGGCGATGGTCGCGAGTCGGGGGTCGCCGATCTTCTCCCGCGCCGACGCCTTGAGCAGCGCCTGGACGAGGCTCGTGTACCGGGTGTTGGCGATCAGCCCGGCGTCCTGCCCGTAGACCTGCACGGGGGCGGATCCGACGTCGGCGGGGATGTCGATGAAGGCGGTGAGCGTGCCGAGCTTGACGGCCGCGATCGCCGCGGCCGCATCGGTGGTGGGCGTGCCTCCGAACGCCCTCGCGACGGCCGGCGTCACCAGGCCGGAGGCGTCGCGGTAGCTGAAGCTGAAGTCG
>JAJYQH010000174.1 GCA_021794705.1 Actinomycetes bacterium
CCTGTCCTGCCACACCCTGCCGCTGGGTGAGACGACGTGGCAGGTGGGGCCAATTTCGCAGAGGACGCGGGTCGGCGGCGCCGTTCGCACGTCCGGGTCGGGGACGTCGGGCGCGGGACAACGGGCCATTCCTCCCAGAGCGGGACGGGCCATTCCTCCCAGAGAGGAATGTCGGAAGAGCGCCCAGTGTTGGGGACGGCATCGGATAGCGTCGACGTGGTCGGCCAGACGAAGGAGTTTCGATGACCAGTACCCGCCGTTCCCTGCTCACCGCCGTCTTCGGCAGCGGCCTCGCGGTCGGCCTCGCCGCCTGCGGCAGCAGCAACAACAGCAATCCCCTCGCCAGCGGCTCGTCGGCTGCCGGCGGTGCCAGCGGTTCCGCGTCGTCGTCCGCGAGCTCCGGCTCCGGCTCGGGCACCGGCACGCTCATCGTGGGGTCCGCCAACTTCCCCGAGAGCGCCCTGCTCGCGCAGATCTACGCCACCGCCCTGTCCGCGAAGGGGGTCACGGCGTCCACCAAGCTCAACATCGGCAGCCGCGAGATCTACCTCGGCGCCCTCAACGACGGATCCATCGACCTGATCCCCGAGTACACCGGAAACCTCGCGCGCTACTACGACAAGCAGGCCGACATCAGCACGCCCGACAAGGCGCTCGCCGCGCTGAAGAAGGCGCTCCCGGCCAACCTCACCGCGCTCAACCCCTCGTCCGCGCAGGACTCCGACTCGATCTGCGTCACCGCGGCCACCGCCCAGAAGTACGGGCTCACGTCGATCGCCGACTTGGCCGGGCACGCGCAGGACATGGTTCTCGGCGGTCCCCCCGAGTTCAAGCAGCGCATCGACGGCCTCCCCGGGCTGAAGCGGGTCTACGGCCTCACCTTCAAGGACTTCAAGCCCCTCGACGCCGCCGGCGCGCTCACCGTCACCGCGCTCAAGAACGGGCAGGTGCAGGCCGCCAACCTGTTCACCACCGACCCGCAGGTGAAGGCGAACAACTTCGTCGTGCTGCAGGACCCCAAGCACCTGTTCGGCGCCCAGAACGTCGTGCCGCTGATCCGCAAGGACAAGGTGACGAGCAGCATCTCGTCGACCCTGGACGCCGTCTCCGCGAAGCTCGACACGTCGACCCTGCTGTCGCTGGTCACCAAGGTCGTCATCAACAAGCAGGACCCCGGCACCGTCGCGAAGCAGTTCCTCGCCAGCGCCGGACTCTCGTAACGGAACGCCTCCCGGGCCGGTGGCCCGGGAGGCAACCCGAGTGGATGGGGGAGTCATGCCCGATCTGGAGTTCACCGTCACCCAGTCCGAGCCGCGGCGGATCCTCGCCACCACGGGCTCCGCGCCCTCACAGCCCGAGGTGTCCGCCGTGGTCGGCCCGCTGTTCGGCGCCGTCGCCTCGGCGATCGAGCGGTCCGGGGGGCGGCTCGGCGTCGGGGTGGCCACCTACGCGATGGGTCCCGACGGTGGCATCGACATCGTCGCGGGCTTCGAGTGGGACGCCGACCCGCTGCCGGGGCTGTCCGTCGTCGACCTGCCCAACGTGCTGGTGGCGAGCACCACCCACTACGGCGTCATGGCCACCATCGGCGACTCGTGGTCGGCGCTCATGCGCTGGGCCGCGGACGAGGGCTTCTTCCCGGCGGGTCCCGGACGTGAGATCTACCACGAGTCGTCCAGCCCGGACCAGAGCACGTGGGTGACCGAACTGCAGCAGCCGATCGCGCGCCGCTGAGCCGCTCAGCCGGGGAACCGGCCGGCTTCGGCGTCCGGTAGCGCGGCGAGCGGCAGGAACGTCGTCCCGCCCTCGACGTCGGTGATGATGACGCAGCCGCGCGCCCGGTCGATCGTCCGCACCGCGTCGTAGGGGATGGTCCAGAGGTCGTCCTCGTCGTCGATGTACATCGCCTCGTCGGTGAACACCGTGGTGACCGGCCGGCTCCAGTGCCGTTCGACGTTCCGATCGATCCGGTGCACGACCAGCTTGGCCCCCGCCCCGAACGCCGCGCACACTCCGGTGATGAGCCACGGGAGCACCCGCGCCGGGGCGCGGAGGCTGAGGTAGGCGAACCAGACGGCGAGCACGAGCAGCAGGGTCGAGGTGAGCCGGACGATCCGCAGGTGCGGCATGTGCCGGCGCAGGTAGGCGCGCCGGAGCGCCTGGACGTCGGCCGGCGTGGGGGCCGACCGCACCTGCACCCCGCGCGGAAGGTTCCTCTGGCTCATGCCGCGCCGACGAGGCGCAGCACCTGGCCCAGGCCATGGTGGCGGCCCTGGGTCCGGGGCAGGAGGAGCGTGCGCAGCCCGAGCTCCGTGCCGCCGGCGTCGTACGCCCACGAGTCGCCGACCATGAGCGCCCGCTGGGCCGGGACGCCCAGTTGGACGAGCGCCCGCTCGAAGATCCGCGGTTGCGGCTTCACCGCCCCCACCTCGTAGCTGAGCACCACCGCGTCGAACAGGTCGAGCGCGCCCTGCTGGACGAGCGTCGCGCGGATGTCGATGCCGATGTTCGAGAGCAGCCCGACGCGGATCCCGTGCCGACGGAGCGCCTCGAGGGTGGGCACGGCGTCGGCGTACAGCACCCAGTGGTGGTCCATCGTGGCGTAGAGGGCGTCGGCCACGTCCGGGTCGATGCCGCCGACGATCGCCAGAGTCGCCTCCCACACCTGCTGGTGGCGGGCCCGGGACAGATCGCGCTCACTGTGCGGGTCGACGCTGTTCGCCAGCTGCCAGACAGTGGCGAGGAAGTCCTTGACCTCCTGGGTGCGCTCCCCGCCCCACTCGTCGTCGGGACGGCCCCGGCGTCCGGCGACCTGCCACGCGTCGTCGAGCCACCCCTCGCTGCGGCTCGCGTCGACCAGGGTCTGGTGGAAGTCGAAGATCACGGCCTCGATCGGTTCGCCGAACTGCGTCATGCCCAGACAGTAGTCGTGTCCCGGGCGCCGCCTCCCGCGTGCCCGGATGTGGTCGCTCGTGGCCGGCGCCTGGGACGGGCGCTGGGGGACCCGTGGTGGGTAGGGTCGGCCCATGCGCCTCGTGGTCGAGGGAGATCTGTTCGAGTGGCGCGGGCCCGCCCCGTACCATTTCGTCGCCGTCGGGCCGGAGGGGTGCGACGACCTGCGGGCCGTGTCGCCGGTGGTGAGCTACGGGTGGGGAATGATCCCCGTGCGCGGCACGGTGGGCGCGACGGCGTTC
>JAJYQH010000186.1 GCA_021794705.1 Actinomycetes bacterium
AACCGGATTCTCACCACCATGCGGGGCATGCTCGAGCCCCAGGGGAGCGCGGCCTAGCGGCGCCAGCACGGGGACGCCGGAGGGGGGATCCCCACGGGCTCGCGACTCCGCCACGAGGCATCATCACGCTTCCCCCGAGCCTGGCTGAACCCGACCCCGGCGGCCCGCGGACGGGACCCGGAGGCTCACGATGTGGTCACAGCCCGTGCACCGCCGTGGATCGGGTGCTTGCCTGGGACGGTGATGTCCACGCAACTGCTCGTCGCCCACACCGGCGAACGCAGCACCCCGTCCGCCATCCCTGTGGTCATCACCGGCCAGCGCAGAGGGCTCCGGTGAGCGACTGCCCGGGTGGCCTCGCTTCCGAGGCCACCCGGCCCAACGTCGTCTTCCTGCACTGGCACGACCTGGGGCGCTATCTCCGCACATACGGGATCAACGTGGACACCCCTCACATCGACGCCCTGGCCTCCCGATCGGTGCTGTTCCGGGCCGCGTTCTCCGCGGCCCCTCTCTGCTCGCCTGCCCGGGGGGCCATCTTCACCGGCAGATACCCGCACAGCAACGGACTGATGGGCCTGTCCCACCTCGGCTGGGAGTACCACGCCGAAGAGGTGACGCTGCCCATGTACTTCTCCGCCGCGGGCTACACCACCCACCTCATCGGAATGCAGCACGAGACCAGCGATCCCTCCACCCTGGGATACGACGAGTTCCAGAACCTCAACGCTCCTGAGCAATACGCGCAGCCCGTCGCCGCGCTCGCCGAGATCACGATCAGGCAACTGGACCCCACCCGGAACTTCCTGCTCAACGTGGGTCTCTTCGAGCCTCATCGCCCGTGGCCGGCCGCGCTGTACCCTCCCGTCGATCCGGAAACGGTGACCGTTCCAGGGTTCCTGCCCGACACCCCCGCCGTGCGCGCCGACCTGGCGGCGTTCTGCGGCGCGATCGAGTGCGCGGACACCGCGACTGGGCGGATCCTCTCAGCGCTGGGAGAGCGGGAGTTCGCACACCCCACGATCATCGTCTTCACCACCGACCACGGCATCGCCTTCCCCGGCGCCAAGTCCACCCTCCACGATGCGGGCATCGAGGTCTCTCTGATCATGTCCGTACCCGGCGGCCCGGCGGGGATAGCCACCGATCGCCTGGTCAGCCATGTTGACATCCTCCCGACCCTTCTCGATCTCGCGGGCCTTCCGGTCCCACGCCGCATCCAGGGACGCTCGTTCGCGGACGAGTTCACTGGAGCTCCGGGCTACCCGTCGCGCACGTCGATCTTCGCCGAGAAGAACTGGCACGATCCCGACGACTATGACCCTGTCCGGGCCATCCGCACGAGCACCCACAAACTCATCGTCAGCTACGAGGAACGTGACCGGATACCCCTTCCGGGCGACATCGCCGCCAGCGCGTCCGCCCGCGCCCTTGCCTGGAGCCCCGCACCCAAGCGTGCCCGCCGCGAGCTGTACGACCTCGTCTCCGACCCGTACGAACAGGTCAACCTCGCCGATAGCCGGGATGCGGAAGGCGTGTACCAGTCACTGAGTGACCAGCTGGAGGCCGTCCAGCGCCACACCGGCGACCCGATTCTTGACGGGCCCATCCCCGCGCCGAGAGCACCGGGACGCTTGCCTGCCGCAATCCGCTCCCGAACCCGGCCGATCGACCCCGAGACAGGGCTCTAGCCGATCCCGGCCCCCGTCGGGCGCCACCAGGTCCACGGGTAGGGGTCAGACCGCCCGGGACCGGGCGGCGGCGACGATGATCGCCGCCACCTGATCGGGAGTGAACCGGGTCGCGTCGATGACCAGGTCGTAGTAGTCGTCGCCCGCCGGGTCGACGTGGAAGACCTCGCGGGAGAGCTCCCGTCGGTAGGCGTCCTCGATCGGCTGGCGCCTGGCCGCGCGCTCGGCGGTGATGCCGGAGAGCCGGGCCGCGTTGGCGACCCGGTCCTCGAGGCGGCCGACGAGCTTGACGTGCAGCGAGTTGGGGCGGTCGTGCAGCAGGAACGCCCCGTTCCGGCCCAGGATGACGCCCCCCTCCTCGGCGAACCCGGAGACCTCCGCGGTCACCTGCCGGGCCGTCTCCTCGACGGCCTGAGCCTTGGTGACCGCGGCGTCCCCGGCGCCCGTCGTGAGGGTGGCCACCGGCGGCAGGCTGTCGAGGAATCGGCTGAGGAGGCCCTGCTTCTCGCGACGGGCCGCCGACTCCTCGATCTGCTCGCTGGAGAAGGCCTGGCCGTGCACGGGCAGGCCGAGGTCCTCGGCCACCCGGGCGGCAACCTGCTCCATGCCGCATCCGTAGAGCTCCCACAGGGTGATGACCCGTGGTGCGCTGCTCGTGATCGCGTCGGTGCTCATGGTCATGGTCCTTTCGGTGCTCGCAGCGGTCTCAGTTGGCGCTGAGGGCGAGGTCTTCCGCGGCGGACGCGGGCACGGGGGCCCCCTCGGCCGCGACCACTGCCGCCTGCTGGTGCCGCTGGGCGAGGGTCGCGGCGTTGTCGAGCACGACCTTCCTGCTGAGCGGGTACCACACGAGCAGCACCACGGCGACGAGGCCGAACAGGACGCCGGGAACCAGCGTCATGAGCATGTAGATGCCCTTGACCGTCGAGGCCGACTGCGCGGTGGTGCCGGCCTGGTAGCCCACCCAGCCGAGCGCCCAGCCGCCCAGGCCGAAGGCCAGCGCCTGGCCGACCTTGCGCGCCCACGAGTAGACCGAGTAGACGACGCCGTCGGCTCGCTCGCCGGTGCGGACCTCGTGGTCGTCGATGACATCGGTGATGAACGCCCAGATCAGCATGTTGAACAGGCCGAGACCGAGGCCGGCGACGACGGTCGCGACGACGAAGCCCCACGGCTGGTGCTGGAGGTTCACGAAGTAGAGCAGGACGTAGACGACGCCGGCACCTCCCACGGCGATGGTGGAAACCTCTCGCTTGCCGAAGCGACGGGCGAGGGGAGTGGCCACCGGCAGCAGCAGCAGGGTGGGGAGCAGGGCCAGGGTGGCGGCGGTGCTCTGCATCTGACCGTTGTTGAAGTAGATGGCCCACAGGTACGAGGTCATGTTGCTGATCATCATCATCGCGATGAGCAGCAGCAGGGCGGCCGCGATGATCGCCTGCATCGACCGGTTCCTGAAGACGTTGGCCAGCGTCCTGCCGATGCCGGCGGCCGCCTCCGCGGGCT